>DAOLCX010000038.1:0-9554 GCA_035327685.1 Pirellulaceae bacterium
GGACTTCCTGGGCGACACGGCCCCGCTGCGCGCGGCCCTTGCCGTGGCCGAATCCCGCAACCTGCGCGGGCTGATCGTGCAGGTGCTGGACCCGGTCGAGGAGGTGTTTCCCTTCGACGGCCGCACCCGGTTCGAATCGATGTCCGGGCATCTGGCCTGGGAGACCCTGCGCGCGGGTGACCTGCGCGCCGACTATCTGGCCCGGCTGGCCGCACGCAAGGACGAGCTGGCCACGCTGGCGCGCCACGCCGGCTGGCAGTTCACCACCCTGCACACCGACAGCCCGCCCGCGGCGGGGCTTCTGTGGCTCTATGCCGCGCTCGGCGGCGGGCGGCGGCCGCTCGATGGCAGCGCCCCCCACACCGGCCAGGCTAAAGTGGCCGACGCAGCGGCCATGAAATGACGGCGAGATACTCGATTCCCACGTTTCATCAAAAGCACTCCTGTTGGCCAAGCTATCCGAGAATCTCAGTATCATAGATTACGCGCGGCGGAAGTGGAAAGATATCGATCTGTCGGCGATGGCTGGTTCGCTCCGCAAACCGCACCGGGTAAGATGCATCGTTCGTCGAACGGGACGTTGTACCGCCGTGGCATCCTGGAGCACCCAAGGGGCCAATGACTTGAAAAACGTTTTGGGGCCATGACAGAACCTCTCGGCCGGATACTCGGAACGCGCTGATTTCCAAACATAGGAGCAAGCGATGCGTTGGTTATCGAACCGACTTGTGCTTTGCGCAGTGGCGACTTTTCTTGGGGCCAGCCCCCTGGCTACAGCGGAGGCGCAGCGACCGGACGACGAAATACCTGCCACGGATCGGCCCGATTCGCTCAACATCCCGTTGATCGAGGCGGCATCGGCAAGGCTAATAGAAATCCAGGAAGCTGACGGCGCATGGCCGTACGAAGGCGTGTATCGCGTCCAACGGCAAATCCCCGTCGGCTATCGCATCGGCGGCACGGCGATCGTGTGCCTGGCGCTGCTCGATGCGCCGCTGGCTGATCGCACGGCCGCGGATCGAGCGATTGGCAAGGGCGTCGAATTGATATTGCAGGAACTGGAACATCCATTGATGAAACCCAGTCGCGAGAATACCTACGACGTGCGCGTCTGGGGGCACATTTATGCGCTCGATCTGTTCGTTCGCTTGGAAACGAGCGGCCGCTTTGACGCGCTGGTCGAAAAGACGACACCGTGGATCGAAAAACTCGTGGATGCGCTGGTCGAGCAGGAGATTGACGGGGGCGGCTGGAATTACGCCAATCGGAATCAACATGCATCGTTCGTTACTGCGCCGGCGTTGCAAGCGTTGATCTCCGCCAGAAGTCGGGGGAGCGATATTCCACAGGATGTCTTCGATCGCGGCGTGGATGTACTCAACCGCAGCCGTGCGTCCCACGGAGCATATCGCTATAGCGGGACCAGGCGCGAACCGAGTCGGGAAGAACCCATACCCGGTTCGATTGCCCGCAATGTGATCTGCGAGTCGACGCTCCAATTGTTGGGGCATGGGGATGAGGCGCGATTGCAATCGGCCATCGACGCCTTTTACGAGCATTGGGACGAACTGGAAAAGCGCCGCAAGAAGACGGGGACGCACGAGCCTCCCTACGGCATCGCGCCCTATTATTTTTATTACGGCCATCGTTATTTGGCGCAGGGAATTGCCTTGTTGCCGGCCGAAAAACGGGCTCAGGAATACGCGCGGTTTGAGCGCGTCCTGTTGCAGACCAAAGATGCCGACGACACCTGGAACGATCGCGTATTCGACCGTTCTCGCGCGTTTGGAACGGCCATGAGCGTATTGGCTCTCAGCCGCCAGGACTTTCGGTCAAAGCATTAGCACGCATGTCTCACACTGCTGCTTGACGTTGCGCCCCGACAGGTTGAATTCCAACTTCTCCCTCGTCACTTGGGCGTGGCTAATCTCAAAGCCGGTTTGCCGCCCCTGGTTGAGTGGCTTTGACACTGTACGGATACTCCGCTGAGAAGGAATCCCAAACTCTGCGAACTGTAACGCGAGTCTCTGCTCCGATCTTGAACAATGGTTGACGAATCGTGTGGCACTGAGCGTTTTCAAGTTCCGTTCCATGAAAACCTTGTTCCCGCAACGCGTGGACCAACACAGAGGCCACGCCAGATGACCATAACCGCAACGGAAGCACCGGATCGGACTTGCCTGCCAATACCGCCAGCAACGGATCGCGCCGCAGGTCTTATTGATCGTTGAGATCTTCGTACCCCAAGGCGATCCCCATGATCCGCTTGCAGCAACAGCTCCTGCCATGAGCGGACTGTGAAGCGCGGGTTTCAGAAATCGTCAAAACACTGAACGAACTGCTCGACAAATCCGAATCGCTCTTCCACTTCCCGCAGCAGCCAGCCACAACAAGTGGCCCCGAGGGCCCACGAATTCCAGGCCAATCGATAAAGCGCGAATGACCATCAGGAATGATCAGGCATGGCGCACTTTACGGTGAAAGGAGCAACAACAACCCCAATATGATCATCCGAGAAAAGCGATGGCCCAAAAAAACAAGTTATTTTCTCGTTCTATCGCGCCAACAGGGAGCGTCCTTTAAGGTGAAAACGATAATCTCTTCTCCGGTGACGGTGCTGACGTCGTGATGCAAGCTCAGCAACTCGACGCCGGTAACCTCCAAGATCATTTTTCCCAACATGGGACGCGCCACTTCCAATAGTTGAGATCGAACTTGTTTTAACAGGTCGCGACCTTTTTCGGGAGGCTGAGTCAGGACGAGGTGCTGCTCCGCTGCAGTCAAAATGCCCTGCAATCGAACTATGAGCAAATCGCCAATCAAATGCGCGCGGACATCTTTTGGACCTCGACCCATGAACTCTAGCTCGAAGCGAGAAATGCGATCACTCACTGCAGCTTCGATCTCGCCTTGTGTCTTCTTAGAGTCCTTACTCACATTCACCCCAATTCGGATCGCCCGCCTACCGCGTAGTGTTCTACCGCGTCAGTTCTCGGTCGCGATCATAACCAACGAATCCCAAGTCCGGCAAAGGTCTTGTCTTGATGTTCCGCGGAGGAGCCATCCAATTCTTGCAAGCGGCCAGGTGATTGACGCCAAACAGGTGCATTGCGATCCCCTGCATCAGAAAGGCTCGTCGATGATACATGGAATCGACGACTTTTTGTGCGATAGTGACTTTGCGTCAGCAAGCGCGTTTCCCATTGTATGGAACTTCCACTCACAAATCCAGCCGCGGCGGCTTGACTGACGCACAGGTGGGGGATACAATTCGTTTAACACGGCGAGAAAACGGGTCAATTTGAACCAGTTTTGCCGCCCCAACACAGAAAATCAAATATTCGGAAGACGGCTTTATTCGGAAGACAGTACTCGGAAGACTTGGCTAAGAGCAACTTGTTAAAACAGGTGGCTCGTTACAAAGTAAGCCGACGGTGCCATACGCCCAAGGGCGTTTTGCAGCGTCGGCTTTTTTATTTGGCAGCGCGGACCCAATAGCAATGGAGTTATGAAATGTCTCTGGCCACTGGCGTAAAACAGCAAAATCAGGAGTATCAACATCTTGGCATCACTCGTGGCTGTGCGAACCACGATCACGATCTGGTTCACGAATTGAGCCGCCGGCTGGATGGAGTTTGGCGCTATGACCAGTACATCGCAAACGCCGACGGCATGGCGGACCTGCAGAGCTTTTGGCAAGCCGTCAAGAACCAGGAACAGGAAAACATCGATCGGCTTAAACGGCTGATCGCGCAACACGTGAAACGCGATTGCTTTTAGACGCGACGAGCGCAACGAAGGACGACACGGGGGAAATAACAACGCCGGCTGGGTGATGTTAGATCGCCGCCGGAAATCAATCAATATTCACAGGTCGTTGGACGACTAGGAAAACGGCAACCCGCTCATAGCGGGAGGCTGGTTTACGAGTAAGCCGACGTGGTGCAAGCCCTTGGAGGGTTAAGCGCCGCGCCGGCTTTTTGTATTAACAGCGAATGGCTTTGGCCATAAAAAACATCCCGCTATCGATCGAAGGTAAACAAAACGATGAACACTCCCAAGTTAACGATCGCCCAGGAATTGGCAGCGGTGGCAAGTCAGCTTCAGCAGCAGCGGACAGGGCATACTCCCCAATCGGTGAGCGTTGTGCTCAGCGAAGACACTTTGTTGTTGACCCTGCACGGTGCATTGACCGTGGCGGAACGAACGTTGGCCCGCACTGCAGAAGGAGCGGCTCAAGTGCAGGAATTCCATCGCCAATTGCTTGCTAACTCGATCGATGAAATGCGCCAAGTAATCCAACGAATCACCGGTCGGCAGGTCCGCGAAGCTGCCGCCGAAGTGGAGCCGGCCACAGGCGCGGTGATCCACGCATTCACGACGGGAGCCATGGTTCAGATATTCCTGTTGGCAAATGGTCATCCCAAGGATGCGGACGAGGATCGCGAAGCACTGGGGCGTGCTGAAAACGAGGGGCTTCACGCAGCGCCTCAGGTGAGTGACGAAAAGCGTCCAAACCGCAAACAGAAAACATAATGTGTTCCATCGTATTAACTGAAGGAGATACCCAATGTTAGGAACGGTTTTGCTGGTGATTCTAATCCTGTTGTTGCTCGGCGCACTCCCGACCTGGGGTTACAGCCGCAGTTGGGGCGCCTGGCCCAGCGGTGTTCTGGGGCTGCTGCTGCTCATCGTCATCATCCTGTGGTTAATGGGGCGTCTATGAGATGCGGCTCCCCGAATGGGGACACCCGTGAGTCACTCGCCACCGCAAACGAAACGCGCTGGTTGGAGGCATTCGGAATGACCCGTGAGTTGTTGATGAAGGACCTGGCTGGACGGTTTCCAGTCGGGGTTGGAAGAAAATTTTTGTAAAGGAAAAGACCATGTTACAGTTGGCGATTGTTTGTCTGGTGATCGCGTTGATCGCGGCCGTCCTGGGTTTTGGAGGACTCGCAGGTTCTTTTGTCGGTTTGGCCAAGATCCTCTTTTTTGTTTTCATCGTTCTCGCCGTGTTGACCTTCGTCTTTAACGGAGTGCGACGGGGCCGTGTGTGGGGGGGGTGAGTCACGACGTAGTCGGATCAACTTGGGGAATTACTTTTGACCAATTCAAGGACTCCTGGCGTTCTCGCGCGGCGCGGTTCACTGCGGGTCCACATTTCAGAAAGGCGAAATGTCAATGAGAGTGTTTATTTGGGGAATGCTTCTGTGTTTCACGTTGGCCACCTGGGGTTGCAGGACGCAAACCGCGGAGGGCCCGGCGCAACCAACGGCGGCTCAAAAGTCGCAGCAAAATGAATCGACCCAAGTCGTGGTCCAGAAACCGATTGCCGGTGAAGCGGATCAGACGTTCAGCTTGAGTGTTCCATTTGAATCAATCTCCCTCGCGCAGGGCCAGGATCAAACCGTGCTGGTTGGCATTAACCGAGGTCCGAATTTCCGCGAGGAAGTCGTGATCAAGGCAACAGGCTTGCCCGAAGGCGTGACCATCGATTCGGCCAATTCCGTGATCAAACCTGGCAGCACGGGGATCACGCTCGTGCTGAAGGCGACCAGCGAAGCGTCCTTGGGTGATTTTACGATCACGATTACGGGCCACACGGCCAGCAGCGGGGACGATTTCTCCGTGGACCTGAAGCTCACGGTGAAGCAGCCCTAGGCTCGATTCGCAAACGGGGACAGACCCTGGCGATTATTCAACATGATGTGGCAACAGGGACTTTGGTCTGTCCCCGCACTTTTACAGAAAAACAGAGGGAAGGACGAAGGCGAGGACCCGATGAAATGGCCAATCCGAATGGGTTGGCCGTGGGCGAATGCACGTAGCATGCGTCAGAAGGTTCGCGCAGTTTTTTAGAAAGGGATTGTGAGATGTCGACGGAAACCAAGGGAAAAGGCGCATTTGGCGCAACTGATCCCCACAAGGTGCGAGCGCCCAACATGTTCGAGGGAATACTCGTGAGCATGTCCGGCAACAAGTTGGTGATGTCGAATGCCGAGGGCAGGGAATACTCCCACACCTTGGCCAACGATGCCAAGCTGACTTGCGATGGAAAGACCTGCAAGGCGAACGATTTGCCCACCGGCGGTCGGATTCGTGTCACGACGGAGGAAGATGACCGACACACCGTGACGTGCGTGGAAGCCATCGTCAAGGAGGGCCGGTTCGCAACACCATGCAGCAGTTGAGCGATTTGGGCCGGCAATAAGCCGTCCTTTGAAACGCCGGGCGCCGGTCATTGGCCAGAGTCTGGGCGAGTTCATTCAAATCAACATCGGACGAGTTAAATCGGAGGCATAGCGCGCGGCGGATCGAAACAGCCGAACACGTTGTCAGTTCACTCCCCAAGGGAGCTCGAGGTCTAGATCATCGACGGATGTCTTGCCTTTCGACGGATACTGTTACAACCACCTGGATGAATGATCGAGCGCGCTTCTGTCGCCGTGAGTGTGTCTGTTTGTTTCGGACTCATGCCGAGTCGGCGAGCAAACGGCATACCTAGAGGGGCGTTGAGGAGGCCTGTTGAGGACCGAGCGATCTCCTGACTTGATTCAAGTCAGTGGAACATGGTGGCGCTCAGCCGCCGTGCAATGGTCCAGAATTTTTTTAGGAAAGCGACGATGAAGACAATAATTAGAAGCTATCGAGCGTTTACCCTAGGCGTTATGGCCTGGGGGCTGTTCGCGTTCAGCGCGACACTGGGCGAGGCCCAACAACCGGTTCACCCGACGCACGACGGCAAGGTCGTCAGTGTGACGGGCAACCAACTGGTGATGACTGGCGAGGATGGTAAGGAGCATTCTCATAAACTGGCGGCGGATGCCAAACTGACGTTGGACGGGAAGTCCTGTCTGTTGGCCGACCTGAAACCGGGCACCCGTATTCGCGTGACAACACAGGGCGCAGATTCGACCGCGGCGATTCGAATCGAGGCCATCGACAAGAACATGGCGTTCGCCAGCCATATCCATGACGGCACGTTCGTCAGCCTGACGGGCGATAAGTTGGAGATGACCAACGATGAAGGCAAGGAGCAATCCTTGACGGTAACGGCAGGTTCCAAAATGACGTTGGACGGTCAAACTTGTCAGGCGTCCGAACTGAAAAAGGGGACGAAAATTCGCGTGTTCACGCAGGACCCCTTTAGCAGCACGGCGACACGCATCGAGGCGATCGAAAAAAACCTGGCATTCGCCAGCGATCGCCACGAAGGCAAATTGGTCAGCGTCATCGGCGACAAGTTGATGTTTACTGGTTCGGACGGCAAGGAGCATACCCTGTCATTAACAACCAATGCTCAGCTGACGCTCGATGGGAAGGTGTGCAAGGTTGCCGAATTGAAGCCAGGGACCCGAATTCGCGTGACGACTCGAGATGCATATAGTACCGTGGCAACGCGGCTTGAAGCCATCGACCGCAACGTGGCATTCGCCAGTGACTTTCACGATGGCACGATCGTTTCGATCACGACGAACAAGCTCGTGATGACGGAAACCAATGGCCAGGGTGAGCATTCGTGCACCTTGTCTCCTGACGTGAGGATCACGTTGGATGGCAGGATAGTCACCACGTTGGAACTGAAGCCAGGGATGAGAATTCGCGTGACTCCACTTGTCGGGGACTCCCAGGTGGCCATTCGGATTGAAGCGCTGGACAAGAACCGCGGGTTTGCGACCTCTCTCTAGGAGCCAATGGATTTGGTGAAACCTGTTTATAGCAACGGCCGAGTACTGGCGCGTATCTCGGTACTCGGCACGCTATAGAACAGCACCGGGGGCGAAAAGGCGCGGAATGGATGTCGGACTGATTCCTTGGCAGATGAGCTGAGTGAGGAATCTACTAAGTGCAAGCCAGAGAATGAGCCTGATTTCCAGGCCGAGTCGGCCGGAACCACATGCAATGAAACACGAGAAATACATTTTTGGAGAACGATCATGAATCGACGAACCATCACATTCCAGTGTGCTGTGGCCGCTTGGCTGTCTCTAAGCGTAGGCCTTGGAATGAACCAGTCTTTCGCACAAGAGCGAAGGGCTCCCATAAGTGACGATGAAATAGAGGTGTTGACCCGAGGGCCGGTCCACGAAGCGTTTGCCGAAACGGTCGTCTTTGACCCTGAACCTGGGCTCATCATTCAGAAAACGCCACCTGCCCCGATCGAGGAACTGCCCCCGGAATATAAGCCGGAAGGGGACGAGATTTCCTGGATTCCAGGCTATTGGGCCTGGGACGACGATCGAGACGACTTTCTTTGGGTCAGCGGCATCTGGCGCGCCCTGCCACCCAACCGGCAGTGGGTGCCCGGTTATTGGGCGCGTTCCGGCCGGGGAGTCCAATGGACTTCGGGCTACTGGGCCGACGCCAATTTGGAAGAAATCGAATATCTACCCGAGCCACCGGCCACGGTCGAAGCGGGTCCGAATACGCCAGCTCCCGCGGACGACCACACGTGGATGCCGGGGTGCTGGATCTGGCAACAGAACCGCTATGCCTGGCGACCCGGATATTGGGCCCCAGGCCAAGCCGACTGGAACTGGGTACCGGCCCGATACGTCTGGACGCCTCGAGGTTATGTTTATGTCGACGGATACTACGACTACAACGTGGATCGACGTGGCGTGCTTTATGCGCCGGTCTATTTTAGGTCCAATGTGTACACTCAACATGGTTACAGTTACTCGCCGGTAACGGTCATCAATCCGTCCGTTTTCATGAACCATCTCTTCCTGCGACCCAATTATGGGCATTATTACTTCGGCGATTACTACAGTGCGACTTACGCCACGCGGGGTTTCACTCCGTGGTTCTCATACCACACCACTTACTCAGGTTACGATCCGTTTTATGCCCAACAGCGTTGGCAACATCGTGCCGACCAGCAATGGAGTCAACATCTGCAGAGTGAGTACTCCCGCCGTTTCGACAACGAGCAGGCTCGACCACCGCGCACTTGGAAGTCTCAACGGGAACGCCTATCGACGGACACGGCGGATGTTGACAACAGTTTCCGCGTGGGCGCAACCCTGGAAGAACTCATCCAGGGCAAGTCGCTTTCGCGGCGCGTTCAGCCGCTGGCTCCAGAGGCGCGTCAGCAGATCGGCCGGCGCGGGCAAGAAATACGCACGGCCAATGAACTACGTCAACAGTTGGAATCCGAAGCGACGGAACGTCGCGTTGCTCCTCCCGGCCAGCCCTCTGCGCCAATCCGCGTTCGACTCCCCAGAACGACGATTGTAGGTCTGCCGATCGACAAGCTAGAGCCGGGCAGAGGGCCACCGAAAGTCATCGACGTTCCACGGCCAGACCCCAGGATCGAACCAAAACCGAGACCGCCTCGCGGTGGCCGAGGAAACGAGGGGCGCGGCGGCGGTGGAGGAGGGGACGATCGATCATGAAGACACTATTGGGCATTCTCTTCGTCCTCGTGCTGGTCGCAGTCGGCTTCGGATTTTACCGAGGCTGGTTTACCGTCTCGAGTTCCGAAACAAACCAAGGAAACAAGGTTAACCTCAACTTGGAACTCGATCCCGACAAAATGCGGGAAGACGCCG
>DAOLCX010000039.1:0-9466 GCA_035327685.1 Pirellulaceae bacterium
ACCGCCGCAACCACGACCACGGGCGCGATCGCAAAGTAACTTGGAATCCCGAGGAAAGCGTTGGCGATTTTACGTCGGCCAGCTAACCCCAAATCGCTGAGCATCTGGCCCATTCCAATTCCGCGCATCAGAGGCCAAATCAATACGCCCAGTGATCCGAAAAAAACAAGCGGCAATAGCGAGATCATCTGGTGTTGCGGCATCCCCACGAACTGTAGTGAAAACTGCATTCCAAAGAAGATCATGATCCAGATCGTAAACGTTTCCAAGTAAATCAAGCCATTGCCGGACCAATTTGGCAGTTGCCCGCGCATCTTTCCGGTGGCTGCCATGACAATACCGGTGATCAACAGGCCGAATCCCAACAAAAGCATGCCGATAAACCCCAGGCCCAGAACCACCACGCCCACAAGGGCGACAGTTGCCGCAGCTTCCACTTCTTTTCGAGCTTCCAGGTCAGGTGAACTGGCGGTTGTGAGTGCTACCTTGCCGAGCCAACCCAATTGTTGGAACAGGAATTGACGATCATCGGGATCGACGTCACGTCCGTCAAAAACTTTGGCTTGCGTCCGGCGCTGCAAGATGTTTTCCAATATTGCACGCAAACGGACTTCCATCTCCGTGGGCTGATAGCCATAAAGGCGAATGTCCGCATCGATGTCGCCGAACAATCGAAAGGCGGATTGCGGTGACTCGACTTCGGCCACCAGAATGACACCGGCGTAGCGTTCCATCAAGGAGCCCTGTCGAATCAAATCCCGGGCGTTAAAGGCCCCCAATACGTCAGAGTTCCCAGTACGATTTCCAAAAACCAAGAACTTGCCATTCAATTGGATCTGCATCAAATGGCCTTTTTTCTGGCTGGCATCTGAGTTGGTGGAGTCTGGATTCAGTTGCCCCCAAACGGTCAGCAGGAAAATTAAACCGGTGATACCAACAATCAGTGCCCAGCAAAACACCTCACTCCAACCAAATAGACCGCCTGGCGGTTTCTCCTCCGGCGAATTTCCACCGATCTGCACTGCTTCCCTGGGCGGGAGGGAGTAACCTTGTTCAGCGTCAATCCACACCCCTATTCTAGGAGGTGCCCATTCAAAATAGGGAGGGTTTGGCCATTCAGGTTTCGACGATATTGGAGACTCTGGCGTCTCCGTTGCTGGTTCCTCCTCCGGCAGATATTCGTCGTGGTTAGAATCGTTCACGTGTTTAACTCTTGGGGATCAGTTCACGCGCGCGCGAAAAAACCTTGTCTAACATTGACTCCGTCAACTTTCCCGTAAACGTATTCTGTTGACTGGGATGGTAACTTGCCACAAGCCAGCGTCCTGGAGTCCACTCCGTTTCGGCGCCGTGTCCAAACCGCAGTTTGGAACTCATGGAATGGCCCAGCAAAGTCAACACGCGCTTTGTTTCTTGCCAGGCAATTTGACCCAAAACCACGATAACAATCGGATTGGTTTGACGCAATGTTTCTTCCAAAAACGGCCGGCAATTCGCCAATTCTTGGATCGAGGGTCGATTGCCGGGTGGGGCGCAATGCGCCGCCGCAGTGATCACGCAATCGCGCAACTCCAGTCCATCCAAGCGATTTTCCCAAGTGGCTTGATTGCTAAACTCCGCCCGATGCAAAGCCCGGTACAACCATTGTCCGCTGCGGTCACCCGTGAACATCCGCCCCGTGCGATTGGCCCCATGGGCGCCCGGTGCCAGACCGACGATTAACAACCGCGCGGGGGCGGTCCCGAAGTTGACGACTGGCTGGCTCCAATAGTTTTCTTCACGATAGGCCGCGCGTTTGGATTGGCCCACCTGCTGACAATGTTCCACCAGGCGAGGGCATCGACGACAAGCCAGTATGCGCTGCTGCAAATCGCGCCACCGATTTTCAGACTTGATTGCCATCGTTCAGCTTCGAAGGGTCTGCCTGGGCCTGCAACAACTGGCGTTTCTTAATCCGATGGTAACGGTATTCGAGCAGCAAGACCAACACCACCACAATCGCAATCCCTACCACTTTAAACCACACGTTCTGGGGATTGACGTATTGATTAATAAAATTGGCACAACCATACATCAACGAGTTACCTATCAGACTTCCCAACAACACAGCAATCACAATGGCCTGGCGGCTCAAGCCTAGCAGCCGGCCAAAGATCGATCCGCCAATGCTGCCCGTCGTCGAAGACGGGAAAATCACAAAAGCAATTAAACCCCAAAATGCCATGCGGCGAATCCACGGTTGCGAGCGCATCAGGCTTTGGCCGTCCCAAACCAACATGCCGAGTTTCGGTCCGACATAGGGCAATCGGAACAGAATGCCCATGTGGAAAGACACAAACAGGGCTGTCATGAAGTCCATGTAGGTGACGAGCCCGAATAATTCAGCCGGGGTGAGCGTGATGTTCCAACCTTCCATGATGTTTTCTTTTTCCATTCCCATGAGAATCACGAATCGCCCCAGCATGAAAAACGTAAACAAAGCATGGGATACAAAATTGCCGGCGGTCGTCCAACCTCGGGTCAGCCCGATCAACAATAAAACCATGGCCGTAACGACTACGGGAGCCAGCAGGGTGCCCCACCACCAATACGGATGTCGGCGGCGAAAACTGGACTCGAATTCAGCATAAGCGTGGGCAAGTTCCGTGCGCAGAGATTCCGGGTCTTGATGAATTTCGAGATGGTTGTTCATACCCGCCAGATGTCGCACCTGTTCAAGATGACGTCGCACGGCTCCGCAACATCAAAACGGAATCGCGCGCGTCCGGAATTCCCGACCAATTGTTTTGAACACGAACGGGCAATGTCGTCAAGGACGGAAAGGAACATGGCGGTTCAAAAACCGGGGCAGGAAAATCGGGCCAGGCGTCCCTTTCCGACCAACCGCAGGGCCAGGCCTCGGTGCCGGGGACCGGAAACTGACTCCTCACCTCCATGGTTGCATCCCAACCAGGGCGACCGGTCGCCTCACGAACGTGACGGGGACATAAGATCCGGAATGACGACCCCGAAAAATGCTCGTAGCGGAATCCGTCAAGGACTCCGCTACGATCTCAGCAGACTTCAAATCGGGAACCTGTGTCCGTACAGGTGCGATGCTATTCGTCACGTTCGCTCGGGCGCTTGAATCGTAACCCGGGCGGTTGTAACTGATCGTCCTTGGGAAACTCAAACCGGTCGCCCAACATGCGTTCGAGTTTGTTCAATTGATCGCGTGTAAGCTCCTTCAACAATTCTTGTTGTGCTTCTTCCCGCAGACGTTCGATCTTTTCCTTAAGATCGCGGCCAACTTCCTTGGCCTTTTCTTTAAGACGTTTCAATTGCTCTGAACTCAGCCCCAGTTCCTCGGCAATCGCTTTATCGCTCAATGCACCGGTCGGCCCCATGGTCTTCATCCGGGTCTGAAACGAAATCTCGCGTAAACGGCGCACTTGATGCGGGAGCAAAATCTGCTCGACATCAGCTTCCTGCTGTTTCTGCAACTCGCGGATGGTTTCGCCCAGACCCCGACCGGCCTCGGGACTAAAATTGCCTTCGCGCATGAGTCGCGCTTGATCGCTTACTTTCCGAGTAAAATCCTGGCGCAATCGCTGTAACTGATCGCGCTGGTCGTCCGATAGCTCCAAATCGCGTTGCACGCTGGCCTGATTCAACATCGACATCATGTCACCACCAAAACCAGGCATGGGCGCTGCCAAGGCATCATTAAAACCACTAAAACCATATGTGAACGCCGGTGCTCCACCACTAATGACATTCACTGCACCGGATTCATCGGCGACGACCATTTGGAAATCCATGGTGGGCACAACCGTCTCGTCCTGGCTGACCGACTGGCCAACCGTAATGGTTGTAGAGCCAACCCTCGTCCCGCCTTCGCCACCTTCCACGATCTGGCCAACCGCCGTCGCTGCACACATACCCACCAGAAAGCTGCCCGCCAACCAACCTGTCACCACCCATCGATTCATCATGTTACCTCCCATCCAGCGCCAAACCTGTCAGCCTGGTTCTCAAATTTCAAACTCAATTCACCATTCGAACATACCCAGTCCAAGGCCGCACGCCAACAACCGCAACATGCGTTCGCGACCATTAATAATACTGGTCACCCCTCCATAGTCGCGCAAACAGGTCAGTTTCCCAATACCAAAACCAGATTTTCGGAGATTTCCGACCGGCGCACGGCAGAAACGTCACCATCCAGCAGACTGCTGTCATGCACCGTTTGAATTGGCCCACCGCACAAGTTCTTGCATTTGCATGGCGAATTCGTGGGACCTGGCCCCTTGGGGCGACTTGAAAAATGGGCTTAAACAAGTCAATTCGCCTCGTTCCCCGCGCCTCAACGCCAACTCGGTGAATCGCAACAAGTCCAACACCATCGGCGCCGCCAGGATCGAATCACACCCTTGCCAGGTGAACTGCAAAATCATGGGTGTCCCCAAAAAACCGCGAAAGTGGATATGGTCCCAAGCCGTTTTCCAATCGCCCAGACTGCGAATGTATTCGATGCTGACATGCGTTTGCGGTGTATAGCCCAAAATCTCACCCAGCAAGTGGTCCTTGCTGCTCACCTTGCTCGCTTTGTTCAGCGGATCATCCAAGATCCGACCATCCAAATTACCGAAGATGTTGTGGCCGACCCAACTCATCACCTCCAGGTTTCTTGCCGCAAAGGCCGGAGCCAATACGCTTTTGAGCCAGGTCTCACCCGTCTTGCCATCACGGCCCGCATGACATGCGCCAGTACTCATGGCCAATTCTCGAATGGCCGCACAATCGCTTCCAATCGACGGCGTGAAATTGACATACGCCTGTCCCAATTCAATCGCCGCAATAGCGTACAACGCGCTGGCGGGAATCGTGGTTTGTTCATCGCTCAACATTGAATCCCAATCCGACCAACGATCGGGCCATTCAGCCATTTTAGGTCGCGGCTCGGTAGAGGCCACATTGATCATTACGACTCGTTTAACTTGCTCGCGTTCGATGAAGTCCTTCAAATCAGATTGCACGAGGTCAATCGCGGCGCGCGGTGTGGCTACATCGCGCACGTGCGATGCGTCGGCCAGGTTGGCGATCGCATTGCCACAGCCCCGCACCACGCCCGGGCGGATGCGGGCCTCGATCTGTTCCAGCTCACTCTGACAGTCGTGGACCAGCCGCGGGTCAAAGGCGCGACTGGATTCCGCCAACTGCCGCGCTGCTTCGACCAGTGTGGTCGAGCGAATTTCATGTCCCCCCACGACCACCTGGCTCCAATCCAGCAGTGGTACCGCCGCAAAAGACGGGGTGTTACTGACCAGCCCCCAGCCATTCAACTGACGGCGTTTTAACCATTCCAATCCCAACAACGCGGTTGCGGCCACGCCTCCCCGTGAACCGATCAGCCACAATCCGATTTTGTCGTTCGTCATCTCGATTCAATCACAAGTCACGTTACTATCGAATACCCGTTGTAACCGCTGGACCAGAACTTACGATAGGGGAACCGATAATAGTTAATTAGACCAGGAGAAACCATGACTTCCACTCGCAACGCAGTGCGACATTTTGTCGATCTTTCGACTGCACCGGCCGACCCGGTTTTTGGTTTGGCCGAAGCGTTTCGCCTGGATACCAACCCACAAAAGATTAATTTGACCGTCGGCGCCTATCAGAACGACGATGGATTGACTCCGGTTATGGATTGCGTCAAACACGCCGAAGCTCGTTTGCTTCAATCGCAAACCACCAAGAATTATTTGCCGATTGACGGCCGCCCCCGTTTTCGTCAGGAGATTCAGCATTTGCTGCTCGGTGCCGACCACGAAGCGGTCGATGCAGCGCGAGCCGTGACGATTCAAACACCGGGCGGAACAGGTGCTTTGCGTTTGGCGGGCGAGTTTGTGCGGTTGGTGTTGGGGCGCCGCGCGATCTGGATCTCCGACCCAACTTGGGCTAATCACCCTCAGATTTTTCAGGCTTCCGGGTTGGAGGTACGCACCTATCCCTATCTGCGGAGCGATCAAACCGGTCTGAATGTCGCGGGCGTTTTGGAACGGCTGGAAACCGCGACAGCGGGCGACGTGGTATTGCTGCACACGATCTGTCACAACCCGACCGGCTTTGATTTTGACCGGGAGGCCTGGTTGACTATTTTAGAGTTGGTTGAACGGCGGGGGCTGGTCCCTTTGTTCGATTTCGCCTATCAGGGCTTTGGAAGTGATCTCGATGGAGACGCCTGGCCCGTCCGGCACTTTTGTCGCGAGTTGCCGGAAGTCTTGATTTGCAATTCTTTCTCCAAGAACCTGGGGTTGTACAGCGAACGCGTCGGCGGATTGACCTGCGTGTTGGCCGATCCCGACAATGCTCGGGCGGCGCACAGTCAACTAAAACAACTGGTCCGTACGATCTACTCCACGCCTCCGGAACACGGCGGTGCAGTCGCGGAAACCATTTTGTCGGAACCTGAATTGCGCCGCACATGGTTGACGGAATTGACCGTGATGCGGGAACGTATTCGTGACATTCGTCTGGCGTTCGTCGAAGGATTGAAGACGTTTGTCCCGCATCGCGACTTTGCCTTCATGCTACAACAGCGCGGCATGTTCAGCTATTCTGGGCTCAGCAAAGCCCAGGTGATTCGTCTGCGCGAGAAGTACGGGATTTACCTGGTCGAATCGGGACGAATTAATGTGGCGGGGATCAATCATGGGAACTTGACCCGACTGTGCCAGGCGATTGCCGACGTAGTGTCGGACCGGGGTTCTTAGGCCGTAGTATCCGTTCACGGACTCTGGCGGAAAGGTCTGATAGGAGAACCATGGTCCTCAATGGTTCACTTTCAAGGACGGTAAACCCAGCCAGGGTTTCAAACAATTGAGGACAGATATTCTACAAAGTCGCGAACGGTCACCGGCCGTATTTCGGGGTGGTGATTCGATGGCCGAGGTTTTAGAATAAATAGACCATAGCGCACTGGGCCTCAATAGAAGTTTACAGACCATGTCGTACCGTTCCATCAAACGAGTCTTGGGGGAGACGAGTTTGGAGCGGAAAATTCGCGTCCTCTTCGGTGTGATCCTATTGGCGTTGATCGCCGGCGCGTTTTTGTGGGTGAACCGGATTACGGAAGAACTCATTCGCGAAAATACGCGCGCCAAGGCACATTCGCTGATCGAAACTCATCTGCTCCGGATCCATTTTGAGAAAGTGCACATCACACGCGAGATCGACCCCAACGATCCGGTTCAGGACGCCGCCGAACAGATGTACCGGCAGGCGATCGCGGTGCTCACTCGATTTCGCGATTATCGAGTGGATGTGTTGGCCATGAACGATCACTTTTTGCGCGGCCAAATCCGTCCATTGTTGATCGCCGAGGGGCAAGAACGCGAGGTCCTCACGGGTTTGGATACTTTGGTGCGCGCGCGACAATTCCGCTGGGATGACGCACGGCAGCGCGGAGAACGGATCGACGAACCGTTGGGACCTCAACAGTATTCGGCTGCTGAAAAACGCGCATTTCCCGATCGCTTTCTGGCCGACAATTGGTATGCCTATTACGAACCGATTGAGTTCAAGCCGATTTGTCTCAACTGCCACGTGGCGGTCAGGAACCCTGACGCGACGGGCCTGGCGACAGCCCTTGCCGACATGGACTTGTTGGGCGATCCCGATAGGGAACCAGAGGTAGCGGAGGACGAAACAGCCAACGAGCTGCGAGAAATCCCCACCTTTTTCTTAAAAGTTTATCTGCCGTACCGCGCCGCCAAAGAAGCGATTAACCGCTCGCGGGCGATCTTGTTGGCCGTGGCCATCATCACCGCTTTCTTGTCGATGCTGGCCCTGTACCTGATCGTCCGGTATGTGATCGTCAAACCCCTTAAACACTTGCGGGATGTGGCAGATCAAGTCAGCCGCGGCGAGATGGATGTGCGCAGCGACCTGGCCACGGGAGATGAGTTTGAAGAACTGAGCCGGTCGTTCAATCGCATGTTGCGCCATTTATTGGATACCCAGGCCCAACTCCAAGAATTAAACCGCAGCCTGGATCGCAAAGTGGACGAACAAGCCCAATTGAACCTCCAACTCCACGAAATGAATCAAATCAAAAGCGATTTCCTGGCGAATATGAGTCACGAGTTGCGGACCCCGTTACACGCGATCATCGGGTTTTCTGAGCTGTTGGAGGCTGCTTCGAACTTGATGGAAAAGGACCGCCGATACGCGGCCAACATTCGCAAGTCGGGGCGGTTGCTCTTGGATTTGATTACCGACATTTTGAATCTGGCAAAACTGGAAGCCGGTGAAATGGACATCCAAGCCCACACCTTTAACATTCACCAGCTGATTCAAGAACAATGTGAATTGATGAGGCACCTCGCCGACAAGAAGAACATCCAATTGCAAATGGAGGCGCCAGTCGATTTGCCCGATATGTGGCAAGATAGCGGGAAGATTCGGCAAATTGTCACGAACTTGTTGTCGAACGCCATCAAATTTACGCCCGAAGGCGGACGCATCAGGGTTTCTCTCGAACGCGACAACCAGCCGCAATTGATCTTGAAGGTGGCTGATACCGGAGTCGGGATTCCCGAGTCCGATCAAGCGATCATCTTCGAGAAGTTTCGACAAGGCCCATCGGCACTGGGTGACAACCAGTTGACTCGAGAAATCGCCGGAACGGGGTTGGGATTGTCGATCGTCCGCGAACTGTGCCACCTGCTGGGAGGAACTATCGATTTGTCCAGCGAAGTCGGCAAAGGGAGCACTTTTACCGTGAAGTTGCCGTGGAACGCAGAACGCTCCAACGCACTGCGCTCCACCTTGCAGTCCGAAATCGACGATCTCATCAAACCGCAGCGCGTCGATTTCACGCGCACCCTGCAAACACCATCATTGCCGATGGATGCCGGTTCGCCAGAACCCGATCAGGCTAATCCCGTGGCAGAAACTTAGTACGATGATACAGTGTCACTGTTCCCGGCTCATAACCGCAGTACGAACAAGGATTTTTGACGATGGCCGACACGGATGTGTTACAAGTGCGGCAGGTGTGGAAAAAATACTGCCGCAACCTGAAGCGGGCAATGTGGTATGGCGTACGAGACTTGACCGCGCACCTGGTGGGATGGCATCGCCGCCAGGCGGTGAAAGACAATTTGCGCGCTGGCGAGTTCTATGCGGTCAAGAACGCCACGTTTAGCCTCCCCCCCGGACAATGCCTGGCTATGATCGGGCCCAATGGTGCGGGCAAAAGCACCATGCTCAAGTTGATCAACGGCCTGATCCGCCCGGACGCCGGGGAAATCCGCATTCGCGGGCGAGTCGGAGCCTTGATCGAATTGGGAACGGGGTTCAATCCCATTCTTTCTGGCCGCGAAAACGTCTATGTCAATGCGGCGGTTTTGGGTATGAAGCGGCGGCAAGTCGATGAACTGTTCGACGAGATCGTCGAGTTCGCCGAACTCGCCCACGT
>DAOLCX010000040.1:0-9429 GCA_035327685.1 Pirellulaceae bacterium
CGGCCAGGTGCATGATGGCGTCGGGGGAAAATTCAGCGAAAATCTGCTGCACTGCCGGTGTGTCGGCCACGTCCACCTGGCGGAAATGATAGCGCGGATGTTGTTGCAAATCAGCCAGCGACTGGAGATTGCCGGCATACGTCAACTTGTCCACGTTGACCACCGTTGCCGAAGTTGACTCAATCAGGTACCTCACCAGGTTACTGCCAATGAACCCGCAACCTCCCGTGACCAAGATTGTGTGATGTTTAGCCATCTAAGCCAGTACGGTCAGAAACTGATCGACCGCGCGCTGAATGTCGAATTCTCGTTCGGCCAGAATACGCGCTTGAAGTCCCCAGTGGCGCACGCGGTCTGGTTGTTGCGCGATCTGCCGAATCGCGGCCGCCAGCGCAGCCGCCGATTCCTCAGCGACATGCGTTCCGGCGTCTCCGGAGATCACCAGTTCGGCCAGCTCACTATGCGGAGGGGCCACGACCAGCGCGGCGGTCCCACTGGCCAGGACACCGTAAATTTTACTGGGCATCAAACAATGCGCGATTCGCCTGTCGAGAAACACCAAGTGCACATCCGCAGCACTCAAACTGATAGAAAGCTCCGATTTTGGCTGATAGGGAAGCATGGCCACATTCGCCAATCGGCGCTGAGCGATTTGCTCGCGCAGAAAAGTCTCCGCCGCGCCTCCCCCAATTAAAGCGAATTGAATTTGAGTTTCGGATTGCAGGGATGCCATGGCTTCCAACAGCATTCCCCAAGGTTGGCTCATTCCCAGATTGCCACTGTACATGACCACAAAACGGTCTTGCCAGCCTTGCAACTTTCGCAATGGATTATCGACTTTGACCGGGACGACTGCCGAAACATCCATCCAATTAGGGATGCAGTGGAGCTTGGCAGGATCAATTCCTTTCGCTTCCAAATGTTGCCGCATATCTCGACTGAGGACCACGACTGCATCAGCTCGCCGATAAACTCCATAAAACAGACGATCCAGCAAACGGACCAGCCAACCGTCGCGCAGTTTGTCCAACGCTACGGCCACGTCAGGGTATATATCCTGTAAATAACAGACGAGCCGAGTCCGCCGAGCCCATTGCAATACCCGACCCAACAGACACAGTAAAGGCGGATCGGTTTCGACGATCACCGTATCCGGACGGCGTCCAAACATGGCAGCCAGGCTGGCGCTGACGGCAAATGTCAGCATATTGCAAATACGCCCCCAAAAAGACCGTTTGTTAAAGCGTGTGTGCCAGATGCGTCGAATGCGAACGCCAGCCCGCTCGCGATCTCTGGCATTAGCCATATCGTCCGCGCTCATCGAGTGCATCGGCCATCCGCACATGACCGTCACGTCAAAGCGGTGTGCCAGGCGTTCACAAAGTTCGGTCAACAACTGCCCCGTGGCTTCGACATCCGGCCAATAGGATCGATTGATGAACAGCAGCCGCCGCCGAGGGCTGGCTGCTGAATCAGGCGGGGTGGGAGGCGCCTCAATCATCGCGACAATTGGAGCGATTCCTGGCGTGCAAGCTCAAGGTCGTGATCGACCATCAACTGCGCCAATTCACGACAGTTGACGCGCGGTCTCCAGCCGAGCAACCGATCAGCCTTGCTGGCATCGCCCAATAACAGATCGACTTCGGAAGGTCGAAAATAACGCTTGTCGATCTCGACAAATTTCGTCCAATCCAAATCGACATGCTCAAAAGAAAAGTCGAGAAATTCGCTGATCGTATGTGTTTCACCGGTAGCCAACACGAAATCTTCCGGTTCGGGATGCTGCAACATCAGCCACATCCCTTCCACATAATCTTTAGCGTATCCCCAGTCCCGCTTGGCATTCAGATTTCCCAGGTACAATTTCTCCTGCAACCCCAATTTGATCCGCGCTGCCGCCCGCGTGATCTTGCGTGTGACAAATGTCTCGCCGCGGCGCGGGGATTCGTGATTGAACAAGATCCCGTTGACCGCATACAACCCATAGGCGCGACGGTAATTGACGGTTTGATGAAAGGCATAAACTTTAGCACAGGCATAAGGGCTCTGTGGTCGAAACGGAGTCGTTTCGCTTTGGGGAGTCTCCACGACATCTCCGTACATTTCTGAGCTGCTGGCTTGATAGACGCGCACCGGTTTGTGCCGATTCAATTGGCGAGCGGCTTCCAGGACGTTCAGCGCACCTGCTCCCACCGTTTGCAGCGTATAAACCGGCGCGTCGAATGAAACGCGCACGTGGCTTTGAGCCCCCAAATTGTAAATCTCGTCAGGCTCAATGATCAGCACTAAATTCGTAATCGCCTGGCCGTCCGTGAGATCTCCGTAATGCAGAAACAGACGTGTTCCAGATTCATGGGGGTCGCGGTAGAGATGATCGATGCGCGATGTATTGAACGTACTACAGCGGCGGACGATGCCGTGGACTTCGTAACCTTTTTCCAGCAGCAGTTCGGCCAAATAGGAGCCGTCCTGCCCGGTAATTCCTGTGATTAATGCCCGTTTCATAGTCCTTCCACCTCGCGATGACCTGAGACCTGTCGATACTCACCCCTGGCAGACGCGACTTTTGTCGCGTTTGCCAACAGCGTTTGATAGGCCAAATCGACAATTTTTCCAAGTCCAAATCGGCGCGCACTCCGTTCTTCTGGGTGACACGCGCTGTTGTCAACCAAGCCGCTTTTTCCGAATTCTGAACCCTTGTGCCGCGACTCCATCTTGGGCGGCACTCTCCAAGCTATCACAAACGGCAGTCCTGTAAACGACAGGTCTCAGACGCCCGCAGGAGTTTCCCTGGCTTTTTCGGGGAACTTCACGAAAGTTTCACTTGTAGCGATTTTACCGGGCGCGCGCGGGCATCCGCCCCATGCTGACCAGGCACACGTCATCCTGCGGAAGAGATTGACCACAATGCAGGCGGATCGATTGGCACATCATCTTGCCAATCGCTTCCGGTGTCCGCGCCTGCCCTTGTTCCAGTTCGCGAACCATCCGCTCCGTCCCCAGCATCTCGCCAGCCGCATTCATGGCTTCACTGACCCCGTCAGTATAGAACACGACGCAGTCGCCCGAGGCCAATGGCAACGTAATCGATGGGTACGACGCCTGTTCATGAATCCCGAGTGGCATCCCGGAATGTTCGCTCGACAGAAACTCAAAACCATGGCCTTCGCGCCGAATCAACGGCAAGGCGTGCCCAGCATTGACGATCGTGATTTCATGGCGTTTCCAATCCAGTACCCCCATCACCAAAGTCACGAACTGATCGACGTTTAAATCGGACAGGTTGCGGTTCATTTGTTCCACGATCTGAACCGGGTCGGTGTGCGTGGCGGTTGCATACCGGGCTTCCGCCGAAATCTTGGCCATCAACAAGGCGGCGGCGACGCCATGCCCGACGACGTCAGCCACCACGATCGCCAACCGCTGATCCGGCAACCTCAGGTAGTCGTAATAGTCACCGCCAACTTGCGTCATCGCCCGGTAATGCGCATAAAACTCGTATTCTGGAATATTGGGGGCCGCTTGAGGCAAGAAACGTTGTTGGACCTGATGCGCTAAGGCCAATTCGCGCTGCAATCGCTGGGACTCTTCGAAGCGCTCGAACAATTCCATCCGCTGCAAAGCCAGACTGGCTTGTGCGGCCACCGCCACGAGCACCTCCAAGTCGCTTTGCTGAAAGGCTAGCGCCGATCGCAAGGTATCGAGTTGAATCACACCGACAGCACGATCGTCGGCGTCAATCAACGGGGCACACATCATGGAACGAATTCGGAAATCCGTCAGGCTCTGGCTCATGTCAAATCGCGAGTCTGTCGCCGCGTCGCTGCTCAAGATCGCTTGGCGCGAATCGAGTACAAGATTGGCGATCGTCCGGCTGATCCGGACCTGCTCCTCAAATTGTTGCCGTCGAGTCTTCATGACGGCTGAAACGATCTGCCCCTCGGCATCCCGAAACGCCACAAAACCGCGATCGGCATCGGCGAACAACTCGAACAGCGTGTCCATGACCGTGGTTACGATCGACTGACGATCGTGAGCGTCGCGCAGCGCCCGGGTCACTGTCAAGATCGCGCTAAGTTTTGTGTCCGCCCCCAACAGTCCAGTTCTGTGATGCGATGCGACATCCAAGCTGCTGCGAATGGAACTGACTGCAGATCCCGCTTCCCGCAAATCGTCAAACAACATAATGCTGGACTGCGCTGGTTCAATCACACTCCGGTCGCTCAGGGCCTGCCGGGACAATTGGATGTGATCTTCATCCAGATAAAAAATATATTCCTCTTCGCAGACGCGGATGCGAGACCCATCAAACAAGCGAGACGACTTGGTAATCTCCGTGCCGTTTACCAACGTTCCGTTGCGGCTGCTCAAATCGCGGACGTAGAACTGTCCATGTTGCTCGTAAACCTCAGCATGTCTGCGACTGACGGATGGATCATCAATGACGATGTCACAATTTGGGCTGCGGCCAATGACGAGGGGTTGCGAATCCAAATAGAAACGCTTTGCTTCCGCCTTCGGATCGCCAGAAATCAAAATCGCCATATTCACTGCCTCGACGGTAAAGCACTTTGTATTCGATTGTAACCGACTGCAAGGATCAAAATGGTGTCGGAGAGCCGACATTTTACGAAACGAATCAACTGACCGTCAACGAATCGGACACTTCAAATGGTGGGCGTTCTATTGGTTTCAGCCGGGCAGTCCGGCTTCCGTCCAAAAAGGGCGGCAGGTGCCAACTAGATTAGGGGAGTGCGGCGCGGGAATCTTTGGGTACAGCCTCAATAAACACGTCCAATTGTTGACCGACAAACAGCTCGGCCTGCGGATCGGCCACCGCATAAATCACTTGCAACACTCGGGTATCGACTCGCTCGGTGTTAGCACCCGTTAACGAGCGCTTGGGGATCACATACGGCTCAACTCGGACAAACGTCAGCGCCACCGATCGACTGGAATCGCCGCGGATAACGCCGCGCGCGGCCGCACCCGCGACAAAGCGCGGAATATCACTTTCATCAATGTCCACTCGCACATGGGGTTGCCGCATGTCGCCCAACACCACCAGGTCCTTGGTTGGCGGAGCAGCCACATATTCACCCGGGCGCACATTGACCTGTAACACTACGCTATCCACAGGTGCTCGAACTAATGACCGTTCCAATTCGGTCTCGATCCTCGCAATCTGAGCCTCAACCTGTGCCACGTTGGCCCGAACCACCGCCAAGTCAGCTTCCCAGGCACCGGCCATCAACAGGTCGAGTTCGGCTTGCGCACGATCCAACTCGGCCGCCGCAAATTGTTTGGCTTGAAGCGATTCGATTAATTCACCTTCGGCAATGGCCTGAGTTCGCGCCAATCGTTCCAACCTTCGATAAGCATCTTCCGCACGGTCCAGATTGGCCCGTGCCGCAGTAACTTTGAATTGTGCCGGCGGTACCTCTTCCGAACGCGGCAACGATTCCAGACGTGCCAGCTCGGACCGCGGAGCTGCCAACAAGGCCTGTTGGACTGCGAGTTCAGACCGCAAGTGACGATCATCGACTCGAAAGAGCGGATCGCCGGCCGACACCGTGGTTCCCACAGCATCGGAAGGGACAAACAGCTCGCAAACGACCCCCGCCAACGGAGCGCCAATCGCGATGTTTTCGCTTTGCGGTTCCACCATGCCCGATGCTGCGATCCCTTGACCGTATGGACTGCGCGGCGGCATTGCCAAAGGCGGGGATGCGGGGACAACTTGCTCGGCACTGAAGATATGCAGAACTCCAAATACCAGTAGGGTCAATGAGATTGCCGGCAGACCAAACCATTGAAGATATCGTGTCATTGTGTTCACCATGATTATGCCATACCAGGCCCACTCGGTGGTGGTCCAGGTGTTCGTTCATCTCTTTCAATCTGACCATCGGCCAAATGAATAATGCGTTGCCCAAACTGGAAGACGCGATGGTCGTGGGTGACGATGATCACGGCGCGATCGGCCTCCGCTGCGACCCGTGTCAATAATTGCATGACTTGCTGCCCGGAATGGGCATCCAGCGCTGCGGTGGGCTCGTCGCACACCAAGATGCTGGGGTGATGGATCAATGCCCGGGCAATCGCTACACGCTGTTGTTGACCACCTGAAAGCTGATTCGGTCGGAATTCTGTACGCCCTTCCAAACCCAGCTTCACCAGCTGTTGCCGGGCCTCGGCAATCGCCGCGCGCCGCGGCCGACCGGCAATCAACAGCGGTACCGCCGTATTCTCAGCGGCAGTCAACGCAGGGAGCAGGTTGTATTGCTGGAACACGAAACCGACGTGCTGTGCACGGAAGCGAACCAGACTTCCTCCAGGCAATTCATTCAGTTTACGCCCCATCACCTCGACAACCCCTTGGGTCGGTTTTAATAAACCTGCAATGACCGAGATCAAGGTCGTCTTTCCGCATCCCGATGGCCCTGCCAATAAAGTGACTTCACCGGGCAGTATCTCCATATCAATGCCGCGTAAAGCCTGCGTTTTCGTATCCCCACTGGCGAATTCTTTGGTAACCCGCTGGCAACGCACGGCAGGCACAGGGATATTTGTTGCGACCATCGTCTTAACCTCGAAAAACCACGGCCGGCTCTAGGACCAGGACTTTGATCGACGCGGTCAGTGCCGACAAGGAAATGATCATCAATACCGCAACACCGACTCCTAGGGCGGCATAAGGGTTGAGATATAAACCGGCCAGGTGCGTGATATTCTTCGTCGATTCAAAAAACGCCGCCGTCAGCCCAATGCCTATCCCATATCCCAATGCGCCGACAATCATGGCCTGTAACAGTACCATCCCCAAAATCCTCAGGTTGGTCACTCCCATCGCTTTGAGGGCACCAAACTGCTTGAGATTCTCCAACGTGAACAAGTAAAACGTCTGCCCAGTGATCGCAGCGCCGACGATGAAGCCCAAAGCAATAGTGATCCCGAAGTTGACCGGGATGCCCGTGGTGCTGAGAAAATAGCGGATGGTCTTCCAAAAGAACTGTCGTTGGGTCAACGCCATTAACCCCGTTGCCTCGTCGATTCGCCGACAAACCTCCTCGGGGTCTTCTCCCTCAAGCGGCTCGGCCAAAATGTAATTCATCACTTGCCGCTGTTGAGGCACAAAGCCGCGAACCGTGGAAATGCGAGTGTACATCACCGGTAGGGTGGTAAACGGTGCCGAGGCTTTGCAGATGCCGACCAGTCGAGCGCGACGGTCGTTGAGTTCAAACTCCCGGCCAATCTCGTAGGGCGCTCCAGGCCACATGTACTCGTAACCGGCTTTGTCCACAATCACCGCATCCGGTTGCCGCAGATCACTAAGTTCGCCGACAATCATTTCCTGCGGGCCGCCGACCAGCGTGCCATCGTCCAATCCAAACAAGATCAAGGCTCGATATTCGCCATCTGCCAATCGGGCTGTCACCTGGCCTTTGTAAAGCTGGACAGCCCACTCGACACCTGGCACACCACGCACCCGGTGAAGGTCGTTGTCGGCGAGTCCCGGCGCTTCATCAATAAATCGGGTCTTGCTGTCCATGACCCACAAGGACGCGTCTCGGATATCCGAAACCTGGCTGGCAGTGCGGGCCATAATGCCAACAAAAATCGAGATCTGTTGCGCCATCAACAGCGTGGCAAATGAAATGCCAAAAACCAGCCCCAGGTACTTGGCGGTATCTCCCACCAACATTCGGACAGCCACCCAACGCATCATTCACCTTTCGAGTCCGCTTTGACCGACTAGCCAGAACGCGACAAACCGCGCACCAAACCTTCTACCAAGATCCGCGCTTTAGGCTTGACCGGCCGCCAATCGATCCACGGATCGTCTCCTTTCACGAGATGCACAGTCACCACCCCATGCACCGCCGCAAAAAAAATCTGAGCCAGTTGCTCAGCATCCTTTAACTCAGGCCGAAATTGACCCGCCTCCAACGCCTCGCAAACGGTGCTTAACAAAAAGGCGTAACAGTCCTGGCTGGGATTACCGCGCTCGACGAGACGACCTTTGGGAATCGTGGGATGGGACTGCAAAAACATCAATCGGAAGGAGTCGGGATGACGGAGGCCAAACTCCACCACGGTCATGCCCATTTCGACCAGCCGTCGCAAGGGCTCCTTGATCCGCTCGACTTTTTCAAACATGCCGCGAAAAGTCATGAATTGTCGCTCGACAACTTCGCCCAGCAAGGAGTCCTTGTCTGCAAAATGGAAATAGATCGCGGTAGGTGAATAGCCGATGCGATCGGCCAGTTTGCGCATCGAAAAACCGTCCACGCCATGCTTCAACAGGACGCGCGTGGCGTGGTCCAGGATCATCTGTCGCGTTTTTTGTTGTTGTCGAGCCCGCCGCTGTTGGCTGGGAGACGGTTTTTCGGTTTCCATGCAAAGCGGACCCGCAGTCGCACTACAAACTTAACAGTGTTAAGTTATTTTACACCGTTAATTGGTCGGGTCAAGTCGATTGACGTGGCCGCCGATGCGGTTCCCACGGAAACGAGCCTGCACGCCATCGCCAAAATGGCGTCATTTCGCCAAAAGAACGCCACTCTCAAGCGAAACCGGAATGCGGATGTACTATGGATTGGGTCAGGAGTTTTGTTCCGGACTGGCGAGTCCCAACTGTGGGGCCAGTTCTTACGCTGGACCAGAAAAAGCGACCCCTTAGGAAGACGTTTCAGAGTATCCTAATCGAGAACGCAATGCCACGACGCGCGATTCCGTCGTCAAGAGTTGCTCAAAAAAGACCGGTGGCCTGGTCTCGTCCCTCGACTTTTGAACTCGCAACGACTGCAAATGCAGGCTGTTGTCGTCGCTCCACCAGCGCCAGGGACCTCGCTTGGGAAATTGATAGGCATCCACACCTTCGTGCCGACGACTTCCCACGAATTCAAACAACTGGGAAGTCACTTGCCGAGGATCGGCAACCAAATCCTCATATCGAACTAACTTGGCGCAGTCAGGCTGATCATCAGCCAGCCTGACCAACCGTTCCGTAATCGGCAGCCAATAGTTGAGCAGCAGCCAACGATCGAAAGCTCGAGGCACCAACGCACCCAGAATCCCAAATGTCATTCGCCGAATCGAACGGACTGTCTCCCAAGCGTCGCGAACCAACACGATCAACTTGGGGTTGAGTGACTCAGGAATGCGGGGATACGTCCGTATTTCGTGATACCAGGCGGGCCGTTTCAACAAGACAATTCGTTGTGCCGCAAGCGCCCAGACGCGGGGCGTCAGGTTTGGGTCCACCAAGCGCTGAAAATTGACTTCGGGTAAGTCCGAAATATCGGGAGCCGTGGCCATCAACGCCTTCAGCAACGTGGACCCACTCCGCATGGTTGAAGCGACAATCACGATTTGTCGTTGATCAACCTGATAGGGGCTGTGCTCAGATAACTGCTGATCGGTGGC
>DAOLCX010000041.1:0-9376 GCA_035327685.1 Pirellulaceae bacterium
CAACGGAAGCGGGGATTTCGACGAAAGATGGGAGTTCTCGGGCTTTGCCGGGGCCAAAAGAGTAAGCGATACCGGGGCGTTCCCGCCGCTGGATGAGCGTGCCCATGACCAGCGCGCCAGCCGTTTCGGCCAATCCTTCAAGTTCCGCCATGGGGTTGGCTTCGACGGGGTCGCCCGGCAATACTACCCGAACGAGTATGCAAATTTCCCGATGAACAGCGGCAGATCGTCTTTTTTCGAAGGTTCGTGAGTTGTGTTGTCCCATCACCATCCAATTGTTCGTTCGTTTACAATGGCCGTTCAGGCGCTTGTTAACAAGGCCCAAAAACCAAGGGCAACCCCCGGACAGAGTTACCACGGCATCGCTTTGTAACAATTGTAGCGTTGCTTGACTCAGTACATGAGACCAAAAACGGTAAACTTCGGTTCGTAACCATTTTTTCATGGTGGAGTTTTTTGGAAGAAGCGGATGGTGATGACTCGGAATGCGACCTGTTCCATTGGGTGGTGGCCTGTTAGGCAATGCCAGACCGCTGGACTGCAGATTGCCGGTATCGGCCCGCAATTGGACTACGGATTGCGGCCAATCGCTCGCCACGCGGACGCGAACTTCGTCCGCGAGATCGCGGTCGGGATGGGCCAGACCACTGGCTGTCGTTGGCTTCATTGGAGTCGTCCATAGCGTTCATGAAACACGACTCACTCCCCTTGGCAATTCCGTTGCCCAATGATTGGACACCTCGGCAGTGCCTCCAGGCATTCGCTGAATTGCCCGGCTGTCTGGCTTTGGAAAGTTCGCAGGTGACGCCTCAAGTAGGGCGGTTTTCGTTCGTGGCTGCTGACCCAATTGCCTGGTTTGGACCGGACGATAGCGGTCCGATTTGGGAACGGGAGCGGCGACGATTGACGGAGTTGGCCGCGCCGAAGTTAACAGGGCTTCCCCCGTTTCAAGGTGGCCTGGCAGGTGCGGTCAGTTTTGAGTTTATTCGGCAGTGGGAGCGTCTCCCCAATACGGCTTACGACCCCATGGCTATGCCGGGTTATCGCTGGGGCTTGTATGACGTTGTGTTGGCCTGGGACCACGAGGCCGGCCGGCAATGGTTGATTTCTCAGGGCTGGCCATCTGTAGGGCAATCGCGTTCACCAGACTGGGCGCGTGCGCGAGCCAACAAGTTTTTGGACTTGATCGGGAGTTCCCATCGATTGCCGATCCGTGAACAACACATGGCCCCCTGTGCAAACATGTTTCCGACGGGTCATCAAGTTCTCGATTGGCCCGAGTTGCGATCTAACTTTTCGCGCGAAGGGTATTTGAATGCGGCCCAACGCGCGATCGACTATGTTTGGAAGGGCGATGTTTTTCAAGTGAATCTGGCCCAGCACTTATGGGCGCCCGCTACCTGTTCGGCACTTGAGCTGTATCTGCGTTCGGCAGCCATCAATCCTGCGCCGTTCAGTGGCTATTGGGATTTGGGAGATCTGCAAATTGTCAGTGCATCACCCGAGCGACTCCTCGCTTGGCGCGATGGAAGTGTGGAAACCCGTCCGATCAAAGGAACCCGTCGGCGCGGCGTCACAAGTTTCGACGATCTCCAAACCGCTGATAACTTATCTTCGGATCCCAAAGAAGTCGCTGAGAATACGATGATCGTCGATCTGATGCGGAATGACTTGTCTCGTTTCTGTGAACCCGACTCGGTGGTCGTGACCAGGCATTGCGGAGTCGAGCGTTTTGCCACCGTGATGCACTTGGTGTCGGTGGTCGAAGGCCGAGTTCAAACGGGCGTTGACGCCATGCATGCGTTGCGTTGTGTCCTGCCCGGTGGATCAGTTTCCGGGGCTCCCAAGTTGCGGGCGTTGGAGATCATTGCCGAATTGGAGAACATGGCCCGCGGCGCATATTGCGGTGCGTTGGGGTATATCTCTGCCAGTGGAGACGCAGATTTTAATATTATGATTCGAACGTTGACGGCCCGCGATGGCTGGTGGCACTTTCCCGTCGGCGGGGCCATCGTGGCCGACTCGGTTCCAGAAAACGAATACGATGAAACGTGGGCCAAAGCAATCGGGATGTTGCAGGCCATAGGGTTACATGATCTTATTACTCGATAACTTCGACAGCTTTGCCTACAACCTGGCTCGGTACTTGCGCCAACTGGGAGCCGAGCCCCTTGTCCGGCGCAGCGATGCCGTCGTACCGGACGAAATTGCTGAGTTGGCACCGGACGCGATTGTCATTTCACCTGGGCCTTGCACGCCCAATGAAGCTGGGAATTGTTTGGAGATCGTGGCGGCCTGGCGCGATCGGATTCCGATGTTGGGAATATGCTTGGGACATCAGGTCATCATACAATGCTGTGGCGGTCGCATCGTGCGGGCACCGCGCCCGGTACATGGATCGGCCAGTCCCATTTTCCATCATGGTCAATCGGTGTTTTCGAGCCTGCCCAACCCGATTCAGGGAGGTCGTTATCACAGCCTGGTTGCTGACCGAGCTTCACTCCCCGCGGGCTTGCAGGTTACGGCCTGGCTGGCGGACGGCACGATCATGGCCGTTTCCAGCCAAGAAGAAATGTTGGTTGGGTTGCAGTTTCACCCGGAATCAATGCTTACCGAAGGAGGTTATTGGCTGTTGTCAAATTTCTTAAAACGGCACCGCATAGCGCTGTCGCCGACGCCAGGTCCACACTTGATTTCCGCCGGATCGTTGCCTGAGGCGGAACGTGGCTTGTCGATGAGACTGCAGGAGTTGCCACATTGATTTTAGAAACGCTGGTCACGACAACGCACCCTGACGGTTCGGCCAACATCGCCCCGATGGGGCCTTGGATTGAACCCGATTCTGACTTGATGAGGTTTGAGCTGCGCCCGTTCCAGACTTCGTCCACGTTTGGCAACTTGCAACGAACCAGACAGGGAGTATTGCACATTACCGACGATGTGTTCCTGTTTGTTCAAGCGATCGTTGGAGGGTGGTCGATGGTGCCGTCTTTGTTGCCGGCGCGACATGTTGACGGTTGGATTATCGCGGAAGCCTGCCGGTGGGTTGAGTTTGAAGTGGTGTGGGTAGATACGACGCAACCGAGAGCCACGCTGCAATGCCGCGGCCTGCATAGCGAACGCCGCCGGGATTTTTTAGGCTTTAATCGCGCCAAACACGCGGTGATCGAGGCGTCCATCTTGGCTTCCCGCGCCAATTTTCTACCCGCCGATGTCCTCCGCGATCGATTCTCGGAATTGCAAACCATTGTGGCGAAAACGGGCGACCGCCGCGAACAGGAGGCATTTGAGTTGTTGCATCACTTTGTCCAGTCGTCGCATTCTGGTCCCAACTCAGTGGAGCCTTGGGAGTGAGCGCTTCAGAGATTCAAGAAATTGTCATCATCACACCCGCTCGCATCCATTGCGGGTTGTTTTCCGCGGGGAGAGAGTTGCCCGTCGAATTTGGGGGGTGTGGCATGATGGTGGATTCGCCTGCGACTATCGTACGGTTCGGTCGGCCGTCAATGGAAGCGGCTTCGCGGTCGTCCGAAGATCAAGTAGCGGCATGGGTCCGTCGTTGGTTAAGTACTTTTGAGCATCGCGGCACACCAACCGCGATGTCTCAGTCAACTTCCGTCCCATTCCAGGTTTTTGTCGAGCAGCAACCGACGCCTCATATCGGAATGGGAACTGGTTCGCAATTGGCCGCTGCGGTAGCGGTGGGAATCTCGTTGTTCCAGCATTTGGCACTGCCGAGCGCTTATGAAATCGCTGCACGCATGGAGCGCGGACGGCGATCGGCCATTGGAATCAGTGGTTTTTTTCAAGGCGGCTTTTTGGTTGATCGCGGGGCAGCCGTCAATCAACCGGTTTCGACCATCGAGTCTCGACACACTCTTCCCGAGGACTGGGGGTGTGTGATCGTGACCCCCTCAGGGCAGGTCGGCTTATTTGGCAACGCGGAACAATCTGCATTTCAGTCGTGCCCTGCCAGCTCGGCCGATTTCCGAGCGGGTTCGATCGAGCTGGTGCGCAACCATGTTTTGCCGGCGCTGGCGGCAGGCCATGTCGCCGAGTTCGGCGAAGCTTTGTATGATTTTAATCGTCGCAGCGGACGCATGTTCGAAGCGTCTCAAGGCGGTATCTACTGCAGTGAGGCGACTTCGGCGATCATTGAGTGGATTCGCTGTTCGGGGTTTCCGGGAGCTGTACAAAGTTCATGGGGACCGAGTGTAGCGGCTGTCATTCCCGATCCGGATGCAGCGTCGCAATTGGAGCAATCGATCCGCAACCGCTTCGGTTCGGCAGTCGATATCGTCGTGACGCGATTTAACAACTCTGGTGCTCGAGTTCAAACACGCCGTGACGGAGCTCTGGAGTCTGAGTGGACTTTGGCCGCCATCGACAGCATTAGTTTGACTTCGCACAATTCAGAGACGTCGACACCACGTGGCTTCGAAAGTAAACAGATAGTATTGGGATAAGGTATGGCTAGTCTTGGCGTCAATATTGACCATGTGGCGACGATTCGTCAGGCGCGGCAAACGAATGAGCCGGACCCCGTGTGGGCCGCCGCTTTGGCCGAGTTGGGAGGCGCCGACCAAATTACGATTCATTTGCGCGAAGACCGACGGCATATCCAAGATCGCGATGTGCGGTTGTTGAAGGAAACGGTCCGCGTCCGATTGAATCTGGAGTGCGCGCTGTCCGAGGAGATGTTGGTTCACGCTTGCCAACTGGTCCCCGATCAAGTCTGCCTGGTTCCCGAACGGCGGGAGGAGGTAACGACGGAAGGCGGTTTGGATGTGGTTGGCCAAATACTGCGAGTGCGCGATGCGGTCGCCCGCCTGAATCAGGCCGGCATATCTGTCAGTTTGTTTATCGATCCGGAATCGCGGCAAATTGAAGCGGCGGCGGACACACGAGCGCAAGCTGTCGAATTGCACACCGGATGTTATGCCAATGCCTGGAAGTCTCCATATTCTCCAGATGCCAACAAGTACTTGGAGACCCTTGGTTCGGCGGGCCAATTGGCACTAGAATCAGGGCTGGCTCTCGACGCCGGACATGGGTTGACGTATCGCAACGTCGTACCGATTGCGTCTATTCCAGGATTGCGGGAATTGAATATCGGCCACAGCATTGTGTCGCGCGCAGTTCTGGTCGGCATGGTTGAAGCCGTACGCGAAATGAAACGACTAATTTCATGAAATCAACAGCTCACCACGATGAACGGATGGCGAACATGACTTTCGCATCTGTGTACCCGCATTATGTCGCCAAGATTGAAAAGAAAGGGCGGACCAGAGACGAATTGCACCAGGTTATCAAATGGCTGACGGGCTTTAGCGAAAAGAAACTGCAAAAACTCATTGACGAAAAAGTCACCTTTGCAGAGTTCTTTCAACGGGCGAAGTTGCACCCCAACTCACACCTCATTACGGGGGTCATCTGCGGCTATCGAGTTGAGGAAATCGAGAATCCCCTGACGCGCCAGATTCGATACCTGGACAAATTGGTCGATGAACTGGCCAAAGGCCGAAAAATGGAGAAGGTACTTCGCGGCGAATAGGCTGCCCTGCCGCGTGCAACTGGCCGTTTACGTTGCGTCGGTCTGGCGATATGATTTCTGACGGGGTTTGCGGCCGCTTGCAGCCTGATCTGCTAAAGTGCCAACGGTACTAGAGCTTCAACGCGCCCACCCATAACGATTGTTTTCTGTTCGGCAGTAAATTGATTGCAGGCGGCAGTGATGGCGCGATCTTCAGGTAACACAGATGCGGGAAAAGAATCCGGACGCGGGCCTTCGACGGTGGCCGTGCACGGCGGCGAAGCCCGTAGCAAACCGACGTTCTCGATTACCGACCCGATCGTCTGCACCGCAACTTACACTTTCGAGAATACCCAAGCGGTCATCGATTTTATCGAACAGGATTTGCCGCGCGGCGAGTACGGGCGGTACGGCAATCCTAATGAACAGGTGGTCGAGCGAAAACTGGCCGAGTTGGATCGCGGGGAAGACGCACTGTTATTTGCCAGTGGGATGGCAGCGTTTGTCGGGCTGTTGATGGCTCAGGTCAGCAGCGGCGACGAAGTGATCTTTTTCGACGAGTGTTATCATCGGAGTCGAGAATTCTGCACCCAACACTTGTCCCGGTTTGGTGTGGTCACGCATCAAGTCCGAATGGGGGACTATGAGTCGATGGAGCGCGCAATCAACGGGCGGACGCGAATGTTGATCAGCGAATCCCCCACGAATCCGCATTTGAGCCTGGTGGATCTGCAGCGGTTTGCGGCATTGGGGCACAAGCACCGGGTGGCCACTTTGATCGACGCGACGTTGGCGACACCGTATAACGTGCGGCCTTTAGAATATGGAATCGACATCGTTTTGCATTCCGCCACCAAGTATTTGGGCGGACACAACGATTTGTTGGCAGGTGTCTTGGTCGGGTCGCGAGAAGCGCTGACCCCCGCCCGCAACCTCCGCGGAATTATGGGGGGAATCAGTTCGGCTCACAACAGTTACCTGTTGCAACGGGGGCTAAAAACGTTTTCCCTACGCATGGAGCGACATAATCACAATGGAATGGCGGTGGCCCAGTTTCTGGCAGGCCATCCGTCCGTCGCCAAAGTCTATTATCCCGGGTTGGAATCTCATCCGGGACATGATATCGCACGGCGTTATCAACGCGGGTTCGGGGGATTGGTGACGTTCGAACTGAAGGACGCGGATTGGAAAACGGCCGCCCGCGTGGTGGATGCGACGCAAATTTTTCGCATCGGTCCAAGTTTGGGCGGTGCGGAGTCGCTGATTGAGCAACCGTTGGTGATGAGTTACTTTCAGCTATCCCCGGAAGAGAGGCGTCGATTTGGAATTTCGGACAGCATGATTCGGTTGTCGTGTGGGTTGGAGGACGCGGAAGACCTGATTGCCGATCTGTCGCAAGCGCTGGACCAGGCCACGAGAACCGACAACTAAAACTGGGAACTGACCCTTGATCAATGCCGTTCAAATAGGGGTAGCCGTTCATTGATCGATGGCCAAGTTTGGTTCTGGTGCGTTCCGCAAGTCGTCTTGTCGTTGATCGAAACCCTGTGAATGTCGCAGATCGATTCGCCCAAGCCAACGTATTTTTTCGAACGACTTGCTCCCCGCACCCTACATTTCTTGAAAGGTTAAAAAATGGGCGGGCGGCTTGATTGTCATTGATATGCCCAAGTCGTGCGGCATGGTTAGCCACGCCTATACAGAAAAGCCAGCGATGGGAGTCGAACCCATAACCCCCGCATTACGAATGCGGTGCTCTGCCAATTGAAGCTACGCTGGCATGGCAAGGAGCGGTAGCCGTGATTGTCCTCCTCGAACGCAACCAAAACGATCCAAATGCACGCATTGGGCGAAACAACCAGTCTCCTAAAAGAGTCTAGCAGTGTCTTGATGGTTCGCCAAGACCGGCCCGGTAACGTACTGCGTTCTTGCTGGCAGAAAGATGGACGGCAGAAAGATGGAAAGGCAGGGCTGTCCCATCACATTCAGTGCCACCGGGTTAACAAAAGCTGCTGAGTTCTGTGTGGGCCGAATCTCGAAATTGGCGAGTTCCCTAATATTCGTTTTTTAGTTGCTGTCGGCAGCCAGTGCGAATGCTCTCGTTGGCCGCCAGGACGATGTTCAGTGCTCGGCAAGAGTCGTTCAAGTCCGAAGAACGGCGAATCAGGCTGGTGACGCATCGATAAAAATGGTCCAACATCCGCTCGCCAACCGGGCGTTCCATTTCCAAAGACTCGTTGTGTTGCCCAGCGTCGTCGAACCAGATGATCGATGAGGGCAAATCGACAAAGGCAATTCCGCGTTCACAACGGATTTGAACTGACGCCGGGCGGCGAAACGATAATGCGTCTTGCCATCGTTGCGGCACATAATGCCCGACACTCAACTGCACCATCACCGGAATGTCGTCGGGATTCTCAGAGGCGAACTCCAAATTGACCATCTGGTAGAACGACTCCCGATCGCCGTCCGGATGGCGCACTGCAGCACTGAACACCGAAGTCGGATTGCGCCCGATGATATAGGAATTCCAATCGACAAGTTCCATCAAGAATCGCCAGGTGAGAGGGCAGTAGTCGCCGCGCCGCAGTTTGTTCGATTGGGCTTCGACCGGTAATCGTTCGTGGCAGAACAAGATTTGCGGACGGCCCAACCGAGTGGCGATCAGTTCCTTCAGGCGAACTGTCGCCGGAGCAAACCGCCTGGGGAGTTCAGCCATGAATGCCACTCCAGAGCGATCGACGCGCTGTCGAACTTCGTCAATCTGGTCGGCTGATATATCCAGAGCGACTGAGCTGAACACCGCTTTTCCGGCTTCGCACGCCGCTAAGACGGGAAGCGGGCCGGCCCAATCGGAAGAGAGTGCCAGCACGGCATCGATGTCTTCTCGTTCGACCATCGCCCGGAAACCATCCATGGGTTCTGCGCTGAATTCCCGCGCCACCATTTCAGAGCGTTGAGCGATCTCGCAGCAAATCGCTTTGATTTCGAAGCGATCTGCGAGCGCCATCAGAGCGGGGCGATGGATCGCTTTCCAATTGTCGCCCAGCCCAACCAGGCCCACACGCAAACGCATCAAAAAGGTCCTAATTCCAAACGCTGTGATTAAAGTCGGGCAAGCCCGCACACATTAGCATTGTATCATTTGCTCGGATTGAGAGATTTTCGCGCTTCCGAGAATCGGTATCGGAATGATGGAGTCGTTCGCTCCATAGTTTGGCTTGTGGCATTTTGTGGCACGCAAGCTGGGCTGGTGCGCGGCCCATTTCCCCATTAGCCTGGCGAGATCGGGCACGGTGTGGCAAGACGCAATTCGTTGTGGATGGCAGACGACAACTTTCGATCAATAGAAACAAGGCTATTTCAGGGTTTTCGCCTTTACCTAAGCCGCCAAAGAAGTGACAATTTACCCAGTGGGCGTTGGGCTGCCGACGCCGTTTCGAATCGCATGGGAACACCATCATGACCGACGTGATTAAACCGGCATCGAATATCGAGCAAGACTCCCCGTTAACACCTGCCGCAGACATCGATCCCACGGAAACCCAAGAATGGGTTGACTCGCTGCAATATGTGCTCAATAGCCGCGGCGCGGAACGAGTCAAATACCTGTTATCGGTACTCGAGGCGCGGGCCAAAACGGAAGGCGTTGATTTGCCGATCAAATCAAATACGCCTTACATCAATACATTTTCCCGGGCTCAGCAGCCGGTTTATCCTGGAAACCGAGACATTGAGCGACGGATCAAGAGCACCATACGCTGGAATGCCATGGCGATGGTCGCGCGTGCCAACCAAGATTTTGAAGGAATCGGAGGGCACATCTCGACATTCGGCTCGTCG
>DAOLCX010000042.1:0-9226 GCA_035327685.1 Pirellulaceae bacterium
CGTTCACCCGCTTCCGTTCGGCGATGACCAGCAAACCCAGATCGTCCATCTGGCTTGTGTCCAAATCCAGAAAGTTCCGGTAAGGAAAACACATTCTGCCAAACAGCCAGACCCAATTGACGGAGCCATTTGGACTCAGCGGACAATTATGATAGCCCGCGACTGGAAGGCCGTGAAACTTGGGAGTTACCACCGGGGGCAATTTACCAATTATCAATTCATCAACGACGCGGTCAAGCGCGGAGGATGGTGGCAACAGATCAAGCCCCAGTTTGCGTTCAAGTTCGCCCCGCGCCGCGCTGGGAATTGCATCCAACACCTGATCAAGCAGTTCGTTCTCGCGGCGAATTTTAATGCGCGTGACGGCGCGTTGCGATACTCAAATGATGTCGCGGATTGACTCAAGTATGTCGCGATCATCGGGTGGAATCTCATCGTTAAAGCCCCAATAACCATGAGTGCGACAAATTGGAAAAAATGGAAGGTAATCATCATCGGCAAAGTTGGAATAACGATTATAACCACAATCGTACAACGCATTGGCCAACGTTCGATTGCGAAGCAATACGACCTGTCGATCATTTAGTGCTTGCAAAAAAACGTCGTTAATGGCACGAGTAAACTCAAGTTGCAAACGGTCCCGTTCCTCAATAATTTGAAGGACCAAGGATTCAACCAGGGATAGGTCACTTCCACGCGCACTCTCGCTAAACCGCTCTAGCGATTCCCACTTAGGCCGAAATAATCGCACGACCTGAGTTGAATGTTGGCTAAGTCGGTTAAGTTGATCTTGCGACAATTTCAACGGATTACTCGGATCGCATCCCATCTCCGACAGCGCACCAGCAAAATTCATTGGCGGCGATGCATCTTGCTTATTGATAAATAGAAATGGAGTTTGGCGATCCCGAGCAGTCGAACTCGGGGGTTCGATGACAGCGCTTTTTAGCTCTGGACCTGTTCTTGGGTGAATCGAAGCCCAAGGGTCATTCTTCTGATCGACGTGTTGCCGGGTGTGAGCGTCCTGCCATTCTGATTCCAGTGCCAATGACAAACCATTGAAAGAAACAAGTGGCAACAACAAGACAAAAAATCCGACCGCAACGACCAATACGTAACAGGCCCCATTACGGAATCCAATGGGATTCACCACGAGTTGGCGCCTTTTACATTTCATGGATTCCCCTTCGCGCAAAATAGAAATCAACTCGCGAACCAAAGTCCGTCATCAGTCTCCACCTGATTCCCCTCCTCCAGTCCCCCCCTAATATGATGCCAAACCCGTTGATCTGTCGATCTCCGTTTGCGTAACCTCCTCCTCCAGCAAAAAAGAGCCTAAAGATGTACGAGCCCGCTGAACCGGGTACCGCATTTACAAAATCCAGCTCAATTATATACCAACCATCGACTTGCACAGGCTTGCCGTTTTCGAACTTCCATGTTGTTGACGTTGGTGACAAAGTCAGGCGCCGAACCGACAATTCCTGGAACCATGTCAATCATTGTGGGCAGCCCAGTCAGAAGCATTCGCGGCTCCAGCGCGCAATAGGAAGGCGTTGAGGGTGTTCCTTGCGATTCGCGCCGGCACGCCGACCTTTGAGACGATGATGGCGGCCCAGCACCGTTCTTTCTTTTGCTGGAAATCCATCGGCTCCTAAAAGGAAATCTGAGATCAATTAGGCAGATGAACCAGCCAGCCGCTGGCTGACTTTCGAAACTCGATGGGCATCGGCCCGCCTTCGGTCGCCACGGAACCGGTCGCTTTGTCTCCCTCCGTTTTGACATCGCTCAGAGCACCAAGCTGCAAGAACTTGTCGTTGGCACCGTCGGCCGCATGGAGTTTTGACCAGTCACCCAAATCGCCGATCAAGGCCGGAATGTTTGAGACCGACTTGAACATCTCTTGAAGGTGTTGGTCCAAATCATCTTCGCCACCCACTTCGGCGTCGTCGTCCAGATTCAACCCGTGCCGGGTCAACAATTCATTGAGACTCTTCTCTTTGGCTGCGTCGCCAAATGTCGAGAATGAGGTCTTCATCACCAAGGCAAACGCGAGTGGGACTTGGGACTCGGGGACGAGGTTTTGGGCGGCTGCCCGCCAGTCTTGTTTGTCCGTCGCTTGCTTCAATGACTGAAACGCGGCTTCTGGGGTCGCGTGGCCCGAACTGCCAACCCCTGCGGGTTTCTTCTGGCAGCCGGCCCACACAACGGCTACCGCCAACACAACTAAGATGCCAAGAAATCGAGTCATCGTTTTTTTCCTCCGTTAAAATGGTCTTCTACACGGTCAGTAAGTGTCAACGCCAAGAGTTTACGAGCCAACCGGCAATCGCGTCGTCGGTCGTTTCGAGATCAAGCTCAAATCGCAGGCGTTCGCTATCGTTCGCCTGTGGTACGCGAGTGACGATTGTACTCCAACGTGCGTGATGGAAAAATCCCGCGCTGGACCAGGTCCTTCGGTTTCCGGTCGACGTTGCCGGAGCGAATGGCGCCGCAAATTCATTAGTAGAACCGGTGTCGCCATTCTCCATTTGCGAATGTGAAATCAACGGATGTGGTGGTTCAATTCTCGCAACATGAATGTCTGCGGCAAAGGCCCAACTGCTCCTAAACCGACTGACGAAACCCGTCGGCCCCTGCCAGCCTCCGGATTTAAACCTTGACGCCGCGCCGGGAGTACCGTTGATCGATTGAGGGACGTGATTAGGGGAATTGCCACCAGACGGCATCGCCTGCGGCGCCCCTCCGGTTGTAGGATTGGTCAACACCCACAACTCGTTGCCCGACGCGCCGTTGTCTGCGTTGAAGTACAACGCCGTTCCGGAACTGGTAATAAAACTGGGATTCGAGCCCGCGCTGCCGGGGGCGATGTTGGCCACCATCACGGTGCCTGGTCCAAATCCTGTGCTGCGCCACAGTTCGCGGCCGTTGGTCGCATCGGCGGCCGAGAAATACAACATGCTGTTGTGGTTCATCAAGTGCTGCGGCACCGAGCCCACGGCGCCCGGGCGAATGTCTTTGACGCGCACCGTCCCTTGCGGTTGACCGTTGCTGCGCCACAATTCCACGCCGCTGGTGCCGTCCAAGGCGGTGAACAGCAACATGCCGTTGACGTTGGTCAAGTCCTTCGGTGAGGAACTCGCCCCGCCGGGGTTGATGTCTTTCACGAACACCGTGCCGTTGGCGCTGCCGTTGCTCCGCCACAGTTCGATGCCGCTCGTTCCATTGTTGGCCGCGAAGAAGACGTTGCCCTTGATGTTGATCATGTACATCGGGCTGGAACTGGCCGCGCCGGAACGAATGTCCTTGACCATCACCGTATTGTTGGTTGTGCCGGTGCTCTTCCACAGTTCGTAACCGTTTGTCCCGTTGTTGGCGCTGAAGAAGAGAATTCCCTTGACGTTGGTCAAATGGGTTGGGTTGGAACCGTTGGCTCCGGTGCGAATGTCTTTGAGCAAGATCGTGCCGCCGCTGCTGCCGTTGGACCGCCACAACTCGCGACCATTGGTGCCGTCGTCGGCTGAGAAGAAGAGGATCCCCTTGACGTTGGTTAAATGCGTCGGGTTCGAGGAAAATCCATCCGGTGCGATGTCTTTGACCCGGACGGTGCCGTTCGTGGTCCCATCGCTTTTCCAGAGTTCGCGGCCATGGGATGGCGTGTTGGCTGAGAAGAACAGCGTCCCGTTGACGTTGATTAACTCAGTAGGTATCGAGCTGCCAAATGGCGCTCGAATGTCCTTGACCAAGAAGGTCCCTGACGCGGTTCCATTGCTTCTGAACAACTCGATGCCCGCCACGCCGTCGGTGGCGCTGAAGTACAACACACCGTTAACATTAGTGAGGAATTGGGGATTGGCGCTGAACTCGCCTGGATAAAGATCCTTGACCAACATCGTTCCGGCGATCGTCCCATCGCTCTTCCACAATTCGCGCCCCACATCGGCGCGAAAGGCCGTGAAGAACATGGTGCCACCCACATCGGTGAAATCCTGCGGGTCCAAGGCGCCGATTCCCGCGACGAGGTCGAAGAGTTTAAGTTCCGAGGGAGGGGTCGCCGGTCGAACTCCGACTCCGGCCACTCCCGCGCCAGGCAAGCCCGCACCGGGCACACCGACTCCGGTAACGCCAGGAATTTGCACGCCCGGCCCGGTCATACCCGGTCCGCCAACCGGCCTTTCTCCCCCACCATCCATCACCCAAAGTTCCCTACCACTAACGACATCATTGGCCTGAAAGAACAAGTTGCCGTTGACGTTGGTGAGATAGGTGGGAAACGAACTGTTTGCGCCGGCGAGAATGTCCTTGACCAAGACGGTGCGGGCCGAAGTCCCATCGCTCTTCCACAATTCATAACCGCTGGTGCCATCATTGGCACGGAAAAACAAGGTCCCATTGACGTTGGTGAGAAAACGTGGAGTGGAACCACTTGTGCCGGTGCGAATGTTATTGACCAAGACGGTACCGGCCGAAGTCCCGTCGCTCTTCCACAATTCACGACCGCTGAACCCGCTGTCAGCGCTGAAGAACAAGGTCCCGTTGACGTTCGTGAGATAATTGGGACTTGAACCACTTGCGCCGGCGTGAATGTCCTTGACCATTACGGTGCCAGCCGAAGTCCCATTGCTCTTCCACAATTCAGAACCACTAGCGCCGTCACTGGCGATGAAGAACAAGGTCCCGTTGACGTTGGTGAGTTTGCTGGCATATGAACCATTTGCGCCGGTGCAAATGTCCTTGACCATCGCGGTGCCGGCCGAAGTCCCGTCGCTCTTCCAGAGTTCATGACCGCTGGCGCCATTGTTGGCGCGGAAGAACAAGGTCCCGTTGACGTTGGTGAGATACACAGGAAATGAACTATTTGCGCCGGCGTGAATGTCCTCGACCATCACAGTGCCAGCCGCAGTTCCGTCGCTCTTCCATAATTCATAACCGCTGGTGCCATCATTGGCACGGAAGAACAAGGTCCCGTTGACGTTGGTGAGAAAACGTGGAGAGGAACCACTTGCGCCGGCGCGAATGTCCTTGACCATCACGGTACCGGGCGCAGTTCCGTCGCTCTTCCACAATTCATAGCCGCTGGCCCCATCATTTGCGGTGAAGAACAAGGTTCCGTTAATGTTGACGAGAGCGTCGGAAAAGGAACTAATTTTGCCTGCGAGAAAGTCCTTGACCATCACGGTGCCCGCGGTTGTCCCGTTGCTTTTCCATAGTGCAGGACCGCCGATGCCATCGTCGGCGACGAAGAACAACGTCCCATTGACATTGGTGAGAATATGAGGAGATGAATTATTTACCCCTGCGCGAATGTCCTTGACCATTACGGTACCGGCGGAAGTGCCGTCGGTCTTCCAAAGCTCGCGCCCTTGTGTCGGTGTCTCGGCGGAGAAGAAAACGGTGTTGTTGACCTCGGTGAACAGCTGTGGGTTTGAGGCACCCGCCCCGGGGACGATGTCAATAAGCGTCGGCAGCCCAGCCAGCAGCATCCGCGGCTCGAGAGGACGATAAAGGGTCGTTGCAGGGGAGTGGCCCGGTCGCTTCTGAGTGGACCTCTGATATCCATCAATTGAAAGACTCAATGCGCGTCTCGATGTGGGTTTCATCATTTCAACCTTGTCATTTCCGAATGAGGAGTCCATTCAGTCTGGGCCAGTGCCGGTTTTATGGGGATTCTTGCCTTTTCTAATGTTCATGCGCGGTTCGCCGGCCGCGCGCCTCAGATATTCGGCCATTTGCGAAAATAACCCGCAAGTTTTGAGGCGCACCGGACTTAGCCGGCGCATGAAATGAAGGACGGCCCTATGGCCCCTCAGGCAGGCCCTGCAGAACGGTACAGCGATGGTCGAGTTAAAACTGCTCAAGCCCATCTTTCTCCAGGCATTGGAATTCTCGGAGTTCGCGGAGCGAATCCAGTTCCTGGACAGAGTCTGCAGCCACGATTCAGATCTGCGGCGAGAGGCGGATCGGCTGCTGCGCGCGTACGAGTCCGACGACGATTTATTGGAGCCCACCACACGCGTGGAAGCCAAGGCCATCGCCGAAACCGTCCGACACCGTATCTCGGATTCCGTCTCTCCGATGGCGTCCCCCGGGAAGTTGATCGGTGAGCGATACCAACTTCTCGAACTCCTGGGCGAAGGAGGCATGGGGTCCGTTTGGAAGGCGCAACAAGTCTCCCCCGTCACGCGGTGGGTCGCACTGAAACTCGTGAAACAAGGAATGGACTCGCAACTGATATTGGATCGATTTCATCGAGAGCGACAAGCGTTGGCAATGTTGGATCACGCGCATATCGCCCGCGTGCTCGATGGCGCGACAACCGATCATGGGCAACCGTATTTTGTCATGGAAATGGTTGAAGGTGTACCGATCAACCAATACTGTGAACGACATCAACTTGATCTGCGCGATCGGTTGGAGTGATTCCTTGAGATTTGTCAGGCCGTTCACCACGCTCACCAAAAAGGGGTGATCCATCGCGATCTCAAACCGAACATTATTCTGGTCGTCAATCAGGGAGGACGACCTGTGGCCAAAGTCATCGACTTTGGGTTGGCAAAATCGTTGGGCGCCGGTGAACCCTCTGATGCCTCATTGATCCAAACAACGGCGGGTATGTTCATTGGGACGCCGCTCTATATGGCGCCCGAACGGTTTGGTGTGCAGGCCGCGGACGTGGATATCCGCGATGATGTCTATGCCTTGGGAAACCTGCTCTACGAACTTCTGACCGGGACGACCCCCATCGAGGCACAGCGATGTGCGGGTTTGAGCTGGGACGAGTTACTCCGTCTGATCCGCGAGGACGATCCACCGTCGCCGAGCGCGCGGCTCCGCAACTTGGAAAACAACGCGCTCGATACGGCAACGGCCCTCACGCGCCGTCCAATGTTGTCGTCCCAAGTGGCTCGCGGCGACCTCGATTGGATCACCTTGAAGGCGATTGAGAAAGACCGCCAGCGTCGGTATCTGTCGGCCAATGCGCTGGCCGACGACATGCGACGCTACCTGTCCGGAGAGCCCGTGTCGGCGGTCCCTCCCAGCCGTACCTATCGACAAAGGACATTGCTTCGCAAACACCGCGACGATGACGTCGTTCAGGCGACTATTTGCACAATTCGGCGAATTCAGGGCGGGTGATGATGAGGGAGAACTCGGGGCGGTAGGTGAGAGCCGAAACATTGTCGAAGCCGTGCGATTTGGCCGCAGCCAGGAACTCCAGACAACAAGTTGCGTAACGGTCGGCCATTTCCTGGTCGTCGGTCTGGCCAAAAAAGTCGTGCGTGTTCTGCACGACGGCTTGTTGGCAACGAGCGGCAGTGGAGGCGGCAAGTAACAAACCTTCGACATCGGCCGGATTAAACGAGATGATTCGCTGGCTGACCTCCAAGGCGCCAGCCACGTCACGCTGCAAACACTTGAGCAGCATCAGGTTTGAAAGATTCCTGCGGTATTTGACAATGATCGATGTACTGGATGGCGAACGCTGGTGAGCCTGGTCGATGGCCTGTAGCGATTCGCGAATATTCACTTCCGCGTCTTCCAAACGATTTGAGGCCAGTTGAAAACCAGCCAGATTGCCAAAGGCGAAAGCCAAATCGGCGTACCTCTGTGCCGAGTCCGGTTGGAGTTCAACCAAGCGCCGCGCGCAGCGCAACTGCTTCTCCCACAGCCCTTCAGCGGCGTCGGCGTCTTGGCGATAGTAGAACAACAAATTTCCCAGATTCCCGCAGGCCGCTGAAAACGATGCCAGCGCTCGCGGGTCGTCGCCAAAACGATCGATAACTTCCTGTCCCCAAGCGGTTGCTTCTCGCCCGATGGCAATCGCACCGTCGATGTCGCCCTGATTCTGAAGGGACGACCCGAAACCCGTCAGGGCCGCCAGCCGAATTTGAAAATACCGAAAGTGAAGCGGGAATTGGTCGCACCAATTGGCCAGTTCCTCGATGGCTTGCCGATAATGTTTGTTAGACTCCTCGAAGTCTTTTTCAGCAGCCAGTGCCGATGCCAGATTGATGCGAGTGATCGTGTGGTTGGCGCGAACCACACTTTGGTATGGCACTTGCCGCGCCAGATCCAACTCGCGCTCCAACGTCGCGCGCCAGATGTCTATCGCCAGCAGGTTATTCCCCGTATCGGAATAGACATTGGCAATCTGATTGCGGTTGGCCAGGACATCGAGTTCATCGGAACTTCGGCGGTGATCGGCTGGGATACGTTCCAATACCGAAATCGCCGCGCGCGATGCGGCCTGAGTCTCCTCGAACTGACCGAGCAGTTTGGCCGCCATGGCGCGTAACGACCAGGCCGATGCCTGCAAGCGCATCAAACTCGGATGTTGCTCGGCTTCATTCCATTGAGCCAGTTGGTCGAGCAAGTGTTGTATTTGTTGACTCGTGTGTCGAATTTCCCCTCGTTCCAATGCGGCTGCGTAGACCAATAGTTGCGCCTTGGCGACCAACTCCAGGCCCGCCACACGCTGTTCACCATCCGCCGACATAAAATGGTCTTGCAGTTGTTCCAGCGAATGGGCGGTTTCTTGGGCTTCGGCAAACATCCCCAGCCGCATTTGCAAGTCGGCCATCCGTCCCAGAGAATGAGCGAAACGCAAACGGTTGTCCAATGAACCTTCCTCTTCAGCCAACATCCCTCGTTCGTGCTCCAGTGCCGATTCAAGAAGCTGGCGGCGCAGGGATTCCATCTGAGGCATGGGTTCCAGCGCATCGGCCACATCATTCAGCAAAGCGTCGATGGCAGCCTCGGCGCGAGCCAAATGGCGTTCGGCGCGAAGTTGCTGTCGCTGGCTGGCCGTGAAATTCGATTCCGCCAGTTCGCGATGCTGCTCGCTGACCTCATACAATTGCCGCAAGGATTGGCTTTGAAAAATTGCGACCACCAGCCCAGCGGTCAAACTGAGAAACACCAATATAGCCAAGGTGAAGATCGTGCGGTTGTGTGCGATCCAACGGAACGTCCGTTCGCGGCGACTCCAGCGTCTGGCGCGCACAGGCTGGCCGCTGAGATAACGCTCCAAGTCTTCTTCGAGGTCAGAGGCCGACGGGTAGCGTCGCGCCGGGTCTTTCTCCAAACATTTCAAACAAATCGCTTCTAAGTCCAGTTCGACCTGATTGTTCGACCGACTCGGCGGCGCGGGCAAGTCGTGGGTAACTGCGCGGGCGATGGCAGCCAATGATGTCCCCGCAAACGGTGGCCGCCCCGTCAACAATTC
>DAOLCX010000043.1:0-9166 GCA_035327685.1 Pirellulaceae bacterium
TATTCGGGCGTTGTAAACGCCCGGCGGCGGCGGCTTCAGCCTCGAATCGTTGGCGCTCGACAGCACTGGCAAACTCCCCCTTGAGCATCATTTTGATCGCCACGGGTTCGCCTGTACTGAGCCGTTTGGCGCGGTAAACGACTCCCATGCCACCCCGGCCAAGTTCTTGCTCCAAAAGAAAACCATCCATCCGATAGGGCAGTTCGAACAAGGAGGAGACGGGCAATCGCGATCGTGGCTCTGCGTTTTGTCCGGCAGACCCTTCCGCGGCTGCCTGGGTCAACAACATCGCTCCCCACAGTTCGCGCAAATCGCCGGCCAAATCAGGGTTCGACTCACAGAGTTGTTGCAAATCGACATGTTGGCCACGGCTGATCGAGTCCAACGCCTCGGACATGAGAGTCGCCAATCGCTCATCACGGGAATGGTCACTCAATGACGATGACGACATGGCTCTGATTATGCCTCGCCGCGAGATCCATGGGTATGATCGTCCTGCAACTGGGCCTTCAACCGCCGAATCGCCCGCAAATAACGCATGCTGGCCGCCGGCTCAGTCAATCCCAACGCTTGAGCAATTTCCTGATTGGAGAACTGCTCGTAGTGCCGCATCACGATGATTTCGGCATCGTGTTGATCGAGGTGACCGATCGCCTGTTCTACACGGCGCAGCATTTCGTCCTGAATGATTTTCTCCGACGGTGTCATTTCTTGATCGCCCAACAATGCCGCCAACTCCAGCGAGGATTGGTCGGCTCCCCTGGGAACGGCCAGGTTCTGTTCGCGATCGACACTGCGGCGCGCCGAGGCGCGATGTCGCCGATGAGCATCGATGATTCGGTCGCGCGCAATCTGCCGCAACCACAAGCGAAACGACATTAAGGGGTTGGCCAGATAATCAGGCAATCGGCGATTGGCTTCGATCAAAACATCTTGCACCACATCGCTGACATCGACCCGGCGTTGGATTTTTTGATCCAATCGAAGTCGAACAATCTGGCGGAGCGATTCGCGGTGCCGTTCCATCAATTGATTAACTGCCTCGCTGTCGCCGTCTCGGGCGTGTGCGAGAAGTTCCTGAGTCTGATCCGCTGCTGGCCACATGACAGTTATTATGACCGCACTTTGCAGAATTGCCAACGCGGCCCGCCGATCATCAGGCGAATGGAACGAGGTCCAGGTAGGGAGTCCGGCAACTTTCAAGGAGCGTCCCCTGCCTCCAGCTTGGAAAGTGTGGTTGACAAACAGGAGGACCGCAACTGTTTCCGGATACTGGCGGAAAGGCGTGATTGTCGAGCAATCGTCCTCAATGGCTCTTCTTTTGGACGATGGCAAGCGCAGCCAGGGTTCAGAACAATTGAGGATAATTGTCCTACTATGTCGGGGACGGTTACGGAGGACCTACCCAATCTGAGGAGTTTCCGATGATACCCGAGGATCGACGGGCGGGGTGATCATGGGGGGCTCAGATTTCGCCGCAGGCGGAGCGCAACACAACCGCACACCCGTTTGCCGAAGGGCGTAGTACAGGCTGCGCAAGTCAAACGGCTTGGATACCACGGCATCGACATTCCAGGTCGAGCGCAACGCGCTGACTTCATCGATGCGAGGGAAACTCATTAGCAATACGACTGGACATTCAGGCGCCATGTTCCGCAAAAAGACCAGACGATTGGTCAAGTTCTCGGTCAGGGAGTCACTGTCCAGAATCATGGCTGTCAGCGAACGCGGCTCCACGCCGTCCCATGCGGTCCGCTCCAGCCAGAGCGCATCGCATTGAATTCCTGCCAAACCATCAGCCACCATTTCATACTGAGTCAGCGTGCAAGCGCTGACACCGACGGTCGGGCGTTGCGGAGGTAACTGATGCGGTTCAGCTTGTTTGGAGCGCTGTCGTTCCGAGTCGCGTCGAATTCTGGCAGGAATTTCGGCCAGCGGGCGGTTCAGTGACACTTGAAGACAGTCCGCCAGTTGATCAAATTCGCCTTGCCATTGGTGCCAGTACACTCGGGCGATATTTTGGAGCGGTGTTCCTGAGCGTTGCTCTCCTTCGCACCAACTCCCCAAGATTGCCACTTGGGGAGTATCTGGCAACAGGCGATGAATCTGATCGATGGCCTCTTGCGAGATAGAATTGCGCCGGCTTTGGGCTACGATCACCGCGGTATATCGCTCTGGCAATGTCTGCAACGAGACCAGTTTATCGAGTCGCACAAAAGTCGCGGGAACATCAATCCCATTTAGCAAATCGGCGAAATCCGCGTGCCAAAACTCACCCGTCACCAATACTCGAACGTCTCTGTTGTCAGGTTGTTTCATCGTCGTCATTCCAGTTCTGCGGCGAATTGGTGAATGATCTTGCAGGCCAGTGCGCCATCCGTTGCTCCCCGTAAAGACTCGACAAATGACGCTTGGGTCACCAGGCGACTGATCCGCGCCAACACTTTCAGGTGAAAGGCATCGTCGTTGGAGGCCAACAAGAAAAATATGTCGGTCAATGAACCGCGCGGACCTCCAAACGGAATACCCGTCAACGTGATGGCGAGAGCCACAAAAGGCTCATCGATCCACGCCGGTTGTGGGCGGCGAGGATGCAGTAGCGCCACGCCGCTTTCCAGGGCCGTGGGGTGCAGATCCTCGCGACTGCGAATGGCGTCGGCCATCTTGTCCGGTTCCCATAATCGTCCGGTTTGCGCCAGAAATTCGCAAAAATCGCGAATGAGCGAAGGTTTCGAGCGAGCGCGGCACGGTATTAAGCATAGTTCCGGTCGAACGAGCAAACTCCAGTCGGGTTGGTCGGACAATGAACGATTGGGCGTGCTGTCTAACGCCTGTTGCATCCGCTTTAATTCGGCGGCATCGGATATTCCCATCTGTGTTTCTAGCCAATGAAAGACCTCTGAGCGCTCGAAACGCCACTGGCCACTGATTTTTCGGCCTGGAATCAAACCGCGCTCGGCCATTTTTTGGATTTCGTCCGGCAGTTTTCGCAAAAACCGCGCCAAGTCGGACAGGCTAAAAAATTCACCCGGAATCATCCCCACACCATGACAGCATTGGCCGATTTCCTCAACCCGAAAATCTCGTCTTGACGAATCGGCGGAACTGTTGAGAATCGGCATTCGAAGTGGGTTGGCAAGATGCCGACGACAGATTGAATGCGAAAAATGTTGGCTATGGGCAAGGAGGCCTCATGAGCACGCAGACTTGGGTCGAAACCCAACAAGTCCCCGGATGGGGATATTCTCTTCGCAAGTTGCTACCGCAAGCGAAATCCGTCGGTGGACGTGATGTGCTGGTCACGTCCTGTTGCGGAAATTGGCGCGAGTGCCGCCCAAACGACCTGTATGTCGCCGTCGAAGGTTCCCATGAAGACGGTCACGACTTTGCGCAGAACGCGATCGATCAGGGGGCGTCGGCAATTGTCGGCGAGAGGTTGCTAGCGGTGTCCGCACCACAATTCATCGTCGAAGATTCGCGGATCGCCTTGGGCACCATCTGTCATGCCCTGTCGGGAAACCCTTGTCAACATCTGCGGACCATTGGAGTCGCCGGAACGGATGGCAAAACGGTCATTAGCCTGCTGATCGATTCGATTCTGCGCCATGCCAACTTGAATTGTGCAGCGGCCACTTCGCTTCGCGGTGCCAGCGATCTATGGGACCAGGAGTCGCCAGACATCCCCGACAACAGTCCATCGATCGCGCACTGGCTGGGAAGTGTCATGGCAGCCGGTCGCTCTCATGCGGTACTGGAGATTTCCAGTTTGACATTGGCCCAACATGGATTGGCAGGCGCACAACTTGATGTGGCAGTATTGGGCAATATTCGCCGGGATCATCTGGCTTTTCATGGTACGGCAGAAAACTACCGCGATGTACAATCGCGCGTGCTGAAGTACCTGCGTCCTGACGGGACTCTGATACTGAATGCAGATGATCCGACATCTCGACGATTACTTGACGTGGTTGATGTTCCGGCGCTGACCGTCGGCATTCACCAACCGGCTGAAATCACAGCCAGCCTGCTCGATCGACAGTTGGGGCTGCAGACATTTCTATTGACGGCTGGAGGTGATTCCGCCGTCGTTTCGACAGCCATGATTGGCAAACATCACATCTACAATTGTCTGACCGCTGCTGCCGTTGGGTTGGCGCTGGGAATTGACTTACCGACGGTCGTGGCAGGCATTGAGCGGTTGCAACCATTGCCAGTTCGTCTGGAGTGTTTGAGCAGTCATCCATTTTCTGTTTGGCTCGACAGCGGTCGGCGGACCAGTCAACTTGCGGCGGCGATTCAGACCATCGGCCAGGAAACCCGCCGCCGGTTGCATGTGGTAGCCACGATCGATGGGCGGAGTGGCAGTGACCAACTTCGCCATTTGGGACATTTACTGGAACGTGTCGCGGACCAGGTGACCCTCACCCAAGATCGCGCGGAACCATGTTATGATTACGAACCGATGCACCAGGTGTTGGATGGCTTCGAGACTCCGGGACAAGCGATGGTGATCCCCAATCGCTGGCGAGCCATTGAATGGGCGCTGTCTCAAGCCGAACCCGGAGATGCTGTTTTGGTGGCCGGCGACGGGCGAGTGAATGTGGCTGTGGACGGCGAGTCGCCTTGTTGGATCACGGATCGCGATGTGTGCCAGGCGTGGTTGTCCAACCGCGTCGGGCCACGAACTGATGACGATCCGGGTAACGAATCGATACATCGACTTGATGATTTTCGACCATGAGCGAACATTACGAATACCGCGTGCGGAAGCTTGGTGAACATGAGCTTCATCCTGAAACCCAAATGATGGGCTATGGATATTGTCCGCATTTGTCGGAAGGAGCCCTGAAGCCGCCGGTTTTTTTGACATCGACCTTCGTCTTCAAGAACGCCCAGGAAGGCAAAGACTTCTTCGACTACACATCGGGGCGGCGAGTCCCCGAGCCCGGCAAAGAGGCCGGATTGGTGTATTCACGTTTCAACAATCCCAATTTGGAGGTTCTCGAAGACCGACTTTGTTTGTGGGAAGGGGCTGAAGCGGCGGGAGTATTTTCGTCTGGGATGGGGGCGATCTCCACCACCCTATGGACATACCTGCGACCGGGAAGCGTGATTCTGTTTTCCTCGCCACTCTATGGTGGAACAGAAACGCTGATCGAGAAAGTGATGGTCAACTATGGTATCATTCCCGTTCCGTTTTATGATGGGATCGATCATGCGGAGATCGACCGCGCAGCGGATGAGGCCATGTCGCGTGGTCCCGTCGATTTGGTATTGGTCGAGACGCCAGCCAATCCGACGAATGGCCTGGTTGACTTGGCCTATATGCGTCAGGTGACGGACCGTATCGGAGAGCGCCAAGGTGGCCGAGTTCCTCCGCTGGCTGTGGACAATACCTACCTGGGGCCGATGTACCAACATCCGCTGGCACACGGTGCTGACCTGGCCTTGTACTCGTTGACGAAGTACGTGGGCGGGCACTCGGACCTGGTGGCTGGGGCTGCCGTGGGAACACGCAAAACATGCCAACCAGTCCGATCACTGCGCAGCGCATTGGGAACCCAAGCGGATCCCAATACGGCCTGGATGTTGTTGCGATCTTTGGAAACCCTCAGCTTAAGGATGGCTAAAGCCAACGAAAATGCAGCGGCCGTCGCCCGGTTCCTGGCCCAACATCCGAAGGTGGCGAAAGTCAATTATTTAGGTTTCATTTCCTCGGAAAGTCCGGCTTTTCCAGTTTACCAGCGCCAATGTCTGGCCCCCGGATCGACTTTTTCCTTCTACATCCGTGGTGGAGAAGCGGAAGCCTTCCGCATGTTGGATCGGTTAAATGTGCTGAAATTGGCCGTGAGCTTGGGCGGTACGGAAACGTTGATCAGCCATCCGGCTTCGACGACGCATTCCGGTGTCCCGATGGAAACTCGGCAAAGACAAGGGGTAACCGACGCCATGATTCGCGTATCGGTTGGTATTGAACACCCCGACGATCTGATTTTTGATCTGGAACAAGCGTTGCACGCTGTTTGACTCTACTTTTTCGCTTGTTTGTCTTGCCATATAATGGGAGGCATCAACAGCGGTTCCAAAGAATGCTTTCCTACGGGAGTGCGATGTAATGACATCTTTCGGCTACGAGTCACTTGTCCAATTATCTGTGTTAGCGCAGTTTAATGTGGAGGGCGGAGATACCGGGCGCTTGTGGCAACTCGTGTGGGTTGGCGTCTTGGTGTTGGTGATCGGCCTGGCCATCGCCATTGTCGCGGCCATCATTACTTATGGGACCCTGTGGTTTCAGGGTTTCATGTCGGGTGCAGACGTGAGCTTGTTCAGCCTGGTGGCCATGGGCTTTCGCCAAGTTCGTCCCACGGTCATTGTCCAAGCCAAGATTATGGCTGCCCAAGCCGGGTTGGATATCAACCGACGTTCTGGAATCAGCACGCAACGATTGGAAGCGCATTATTTGGCTGGCGGTGACGTGATGCGTGTGATCAATGCCATCATTGCTGCACAGCGGGCCGGTATCGACTTGGATTTTGATCGTGCCGCCGCGATCGATCTGGCCGGTCGAGATGTATTGGACGCCGTGCGGACGAGCGTTTATCCAAAGGTCATCGACTGTCCGGACCCCGTGCGATCGGGAAAGAGTATTTTGAGTGCCATCTCTCGGAATGGCGTCGAATTGCGGATCCGCGCCCGCGTGACTGTCCGCACGAATCTTGGTCAGTTGATTGGTGGAGCGACCGAAGAAACGATCATTGCCCGCGTCGGCGAAAGCATTATTTCATCGATCGGATCGAGCGATCACCATCAGGAAGTCTTGGAAAACCCAGATCGGATTTCCAAAGCTGTGTTGGCGCGGGGACTGGATGCACATACGGCGTTCGAAATCGTGTCGATCGATATCGCCGATATCGATGTCGGCGAGAACATTGGAGCCCGCTTGCAAGCGGATCAGGCCGAGGCGGATACGCGTGTGGCCCGAGCTAAAGCCGAAATGCGCCGTGCGGAAGCCATTGCGCACGAACAAGAAATGAAAGCCCATGTAGCAGAAAATAAAGCGCGACTGGTTCTGGCGGAAGCCGAAGTTCCCAGGGCCATGGCCGACGCGTTTCGCTCCGGCCGACTACATGCGGACGGTCAGAGTTGACCGCCTGCTTCGACAGACGCCATCAGTCGATGTATTGTTTCGCCTGTTCGACCAGGTCTCTGGCCCAATCAATATCTCCGTATAGCAGAATGATGGCGCGGTAGATTTCCTCGGCCTGCGGCGGATTCTGCGCGGCCCGTTCCAACGCGGCCACGATTCGCTGACGATCCCAGGAAACCTTGTTTCGAGCTTCGTCCTTGATCTTGCCAATAAAACACTCTGCCGCGGCGACCAACGCCGCTTCATCCTCCGATAATTCACCACCGCTGTGCATGCGCACGAACGCGGTCAACTTCAAGTAGCCCTGGGCGGGGTCGTCTTGAGCCCCGTCGATAATTTCCACGAACTGGCGCTCCAGAGGCGTCAATCGATTCTCGCCCGGCAGGTTGCGGCGGAGCGCCAACCGTTTGTACATCGCAATTGAATCGGCAATTTGGTTCAAGCGGCGCACTTGTTCGATGCGTTCATCCGCCGAGTAGTGTTTGATAAATTGTGTCAGTTCTTCACGGATGCGATCTGGAGTGGAAGCCGCGGTTTCGATCTTGGCAAACAATTCGTCCGCGGTCGGAGGCGTCATGGCCCGATAAATACCCCAACCCAACAATCCGCTGATGGCTAAGAAGGCGGCTAGTAACAAAAACAGTTTTCCAATAAAAGGTCGTTCGGCGGGGCGTTCGTCTTCCTCGATTTGCCGCCGCACGCGTTCCGTCACAGTGCTGAAATAATCGAGAGGCTTGGGCGGTGGTGGCGCTAGTTCAATCTCGATATCCTCGGCCTGGGCGACCACTGCGGTTTCGCTGGACACACGCGTCACTGGCTCCACGGCAGGATGAATCACCCGAGTTCGATCTTTAGCCGCGCCGCCCGATGATGTTGGCGGAGCACCGGATTTCGACTGATCGCGCGGAGTTCCCGTCGCCGCAGGCCCATGCTGAGTGTGCGCTTCGCTGGTTCCCTTCAACTCCTGTTCGATCGCCTCCAAACGCTTCATTAACGCCAACGCCGTTTGCACACGATGATCAGGCTTCTTGCGCAATAATTCATCCAACAATTCGTCCAAGGGTTCGGGAACGTTGGCCACCTTGGTACGAACGCGCGGTGCAGGGACTCGCGTCAAGTTGCGCAAGGATTGTTCAATGGAGTTTCCGGCGAACGGTGGTTGCCCAGACAGCAACGTGTACAGCACTACACCCAAGCTGTAGAGATCACTGCGAACCGTAACAGGGTTCCCCAACGCTTGTTCGGGGCTCATGAAATCAATCGTTCCCAGCACGTTGTCGCGGGTGTCATTGCTGACGCCAAAAGCCTTGGCAATGCCAAAATCTGTGATCTTGATCGTGCCCTGCGAATTCTGCAGTAAATTCCCCGGTTTGAGGTCGCGGTGGATAATACCTCGATCGTGAGCATGGCGCAATCCGGCCGCCACGTCTTTGGCAATTTCCAATACGCGGCGCCAATCGAACGTCCGCTGTTCGCGCTGCAAATGAAACAGGCTCTTGCCCTCCACCAGTTCCATGGCAAAAAACAGAATTCCCTGATCCTGCCCGTAGCTCAACAAGCGGACAATATTGGGGTGGTCCAGTTTGAGCAACGCTTTGATTTCCGACTCAAAGCGTTGGCGAAAATGCGCGTCGTCGCAACTGGAAGACGCCAGCGCTTTGACGGCAACGACCTCGCGCGACATTTCATGCTGGGCCCGGTACACCGTTCCCATGCCGCCGCGTCCAAGCACGCCCAGTAATTCGTAGGGCCCCAGTTTTTCACTCTTCATAGTCTGACACTCTGGACTCTTATTACCATTCGCGGCCTACTCGGCCGCCGGGCGTTAGGCCCCGATTCAGGCCACGGAAGTTGAGCGTCCGGTTACCTCCCACCTGAAAGTACCTCGCCCATTCGACTCTCACAAATCACCGGCGGTTCGCCACCCTCTTGCCCGAGCGCGATTTGTGAGCGGCAGGTTTCCGCTCGTATTTCCAATTCCGGGTCTTTCCTTCTCCCAACACGGCAATGGCTTGGTCC
>DAOLCX010000044.1:0-9137 GCA_035327685.1 Pirellulaceae bacterium
CGTCGTGCTCACCAACGGGCCGCACGGCGACGGCCTGACCCTGCCCAACCTGCAGCGCTGGACCGAGTTCCTCGACTTCTACGTGGCCGAACGCATCCCCGAGATCCCCGCCATCGCCCGGGCAGGGGCGCCGGCGGCCATCGACGCCGTCTTCGGCGAGGGCGAGGGCCTCGGCCCCGACCGCTTCGCCGAGTACGACGAGTACGACGACCGGCAAGATGAACAGAAGTACCTCGATTGGTGCGGCGCATGGATGCGGGAAATCCACCGCAGTCTGGTCCCGCATGGAACATTCTGGTTGGCTATCGGGGACGAATATGCCGCCGAATTAAAAGTGCTGGCCAAGTCGATGGGTTTCCACATGCGAAATTGGGTAGTGTGGTACTATACGTTTGGTGTCCATTGCAAACAGAAGTTTACTCGGTCACACGCCCATTTGTTTTATTTTGTCAAAGACATCGCCCGATTCACCTTCAACGCGCGGGACATCGCGGTACCGTCTGCCCGGCAATTAGTTTATGGCGACGCGCGGGCCAACCCCCAAGGGCGGACGCCGGACGATACTTGGATTCTGCGACCGCAAGATTGCCCGGATGGTTTCGGTCCCGATGAGGATACCTGGTATTTTCCCCGCGTGGCCGGGACTTTTAAAGAGCGAGCAGGTTTTCACGGTTGTCAAATGCCCGAACAATTGCTGGGGCGGATCATCCGCGCTTGCTCGAACTCGGACGAGATTGTCCTCGATCCGTTCGCAGGGAGCGCCACGACCTTGGTGGTCGCCAAAAAACTGGGACGCCAGTTCTTCGGTTTCGAACTGTCCAGCGACTACGCCCAAAAGGGCGCGGCGCGGCTTGAACAAACGCAAATCGGCGATTGTCTCAAAGGTGCGGCGGAACCCAAAATCAGTGCGCCGGCAACGCGATCAGCCAAAGCGCGAAGGCTATTCGAGGTTTGAATTCCAGAAATCCGAGGCGATCGCGTTCGGCTGATCGGGTCGTGATCGGTTGCGAATATGCGCGGCACGGGATCAAGCGTTCTGCAGCAGCCCAAAACAACACCGTAAATTGAGTGGCACTGGCAAGAGTTCGGTTGTCACCTTCGTCGGGTTATTGAACGATTGACTGCCAAATTCCAGCCAGTGTGTAGCTCCCAGTAACCGAATTTGTTGGACCCGTTCCTTAAGCCATCACCACTTGGCGCGCACAGATGGAGGGGATGCTGGCTTCTTCGCGCAGATGGCGCGTTTGAATCCCTTCATTGAGTAACAGCCCACTGGCTCGCGCGTAATGCTCGATATCGTAGCAATTGATTACGGCCGTGATCGCAAATCCCAAATGGCGCAGATTTCCTAAGGCCACAGCCAATTCCATCGATACCCGACCGATGATGGCAATCACCGTCGCATCCCTCGGCAACGTGTAGGCATACGAGGCCAACAACTCGACAAAGCTCAAGCCGCTAGTCTTTTCCAGCCGCGCTAAGGCATGCAACATGTTGATCATCCGATCTGGCGACTTACTGGTCGCAACGGTTACCGGACGCAAACGATCTGAAGTGGCCTGCATCATCGTTTGCCGCCGAGACGCTTCGCGCGTGCGCGAATCTCCCTGCCAACCTTCAGTCCGGATGCGGTCGACCGCATCTCGTCCGTTGGAAAGCAAACCGATTTGTTCGCCGGCCTCGTACAGCGTGTTGGCAATACTCGCCGCAGCCGTGATGGCCAACTCACTGCGCACGGGCTCGTCGGCGGCACCATATGCGGACTCATGGAAATCGATCAACAATGTCGCGCCAGCCAGGCAACTCGGTTCGTAAATCTTGCTGTGCAATTTACCTGTCCGCGCCGTTGCATGCCAATGAATCTGGTTTTGCGCATCGCCGGGTTGATATTCGCGAACTCCCCGTATGCGAGTGGGGTCTTCGAACAATCGGTGTGACAAGACAATTTCACCCAGCGGCCGTCGCGACGCAATGTCATAGGCTTCCAGCGGAACCACCTGTGGCAAAACCATCAAATAGTTGGGTTCTGCCAACACCCGAAAAGTCCGCTCCAATCCGAACATGTCGCCCGTTTCCAACACCAGCGGGCCAATTTGAAAATAGCCCCGCCGCCGACAATGGATTTTGTAACTCCATGTGTGCCCCTGGCCGGGCACAAGTTTCAATACCCGAACCCGATCTCCATCAATGACCAGCGGCGAATGGGGTTTCCCAAAACTATCGGGCGGGATCAAGTCCTCGATCAACAGCCAGACAATCGGGAGGTTCGATGTGTGGCTGAGCGCCACATCGACTTGCGCCACATCTCCCACTTCCGCGATCGTTCGGTTACAGCGTCGAGTGGCAGTTACCGCGTGTGCCCAATAGTGGCTGGTGCGTCGAGTTGCAAGATAGAGGACAGCCAACAACACCAGCATGATTACCAGCAGTTCCAACTGCAAGGCAATACAGGCAATGGTCAACAACAACAGGCCAATGAAGAATCTCACTTCGGTTCCTCGACGATCGGAATCGGCAAGCTCGATAGGATTTCTTGCACGACTTGATCGGTGGTTACCCTGCGCAGGCGGCTTTCCGGTTTCAGAATCAATCGATGACCCAGTACGGGTGGCGCGACATGCTTGATATCGTCCGGGATCACAAAGCTGCGACCACGAATCGCCGCCAGCGCTTGCCCGGTTCGGAACAAAGCCAGTGAAGCGCGGGGACTGCCACCCAGCGCCAAGTGTTGATGGTGCCGCGTCGCGTGCACAATCTGCAATAAATACTGCCGAATCTTGGGATCCACGAACACCTGACGGACCGCAGCCTGACACTTCATCAGATGCTGATCCGTCACGACCCGTTCCAGAGTCTCGATCGGATGGCGCAATTGCAGGTTTTCCAGAATCCGCGCTTCATCCTCCAGCGTCGGATATCCCAAACTGATGCGCATCAAGAAACGGTCGAGTTGGGCTTCGGGGAGCGGAAAAGTCCCTTCGTGATCGATCGGATTTTGCGTGGCAATGACCAGAAAAGGAGGCTGCAATGGATGCGTCGTGCCATCGATCGTGATTCGGCCTTCAGCCATCGCTTCCAAAAAAGCCGCCTGCGTTCGTGGCGTGGCCCGATTGATTTCATCGGCCAGCACGAGGTTGGCAAACAACGGGCCCTGACGAAAATCAAATTGACTGGTCTTCAGATTAAACACGGATCCGCCAGTCACATCTCCCGGCAACAGGTCAGGAGTGCATTGAATGCGTTTAAAAGTGCAACCGATGCTGGAGGCCAACGCCCGAGCCAACATGGTTTTGGCCACACCGGGAACATCTTCCAGCAATAAGTGGCCTTCGCATAACCAGGTCACTAAGGCAAAGACCAGCGGTTGCCGTTTGCCGACGATGACACGCTCGGCATTTTGAATGACTAGTTTGGCGAACTCATGGACCGTTTGCATGTTATTGTTCAATGGCAACCTGGGAGACTCCGGCCCGGCGGGCTAACCGTCGCAAGGCTTCCGCGCCGCGTTCCAAAGTCGCATCGTCCACGGCGAAGGAAATCCGGAAATGGGTATCGCGTTTGCTGAACACATTTCCTGGGATCAACACCAGTTCTTCTTGAATCGCCGCCTGCAAAAACGATTCACCATCGCCCCAGGGCAAGCGGGGGAACATGTAAAACGCACCCCCCGGATGAACGATCTCGTAATCGTCCTTCAATTGTTCCAACAACCAATCGCGGCGACGACCGTAATCTGCGATGGCGGACGACGTGTCCGTTTGCAACGCAGTCAAACACGCCCATTGGACCGGGGCTGGCGCGCAAACAAACGTAAATTGCTGCAACTTGGCCATGGATTCAATCAACACCGCCGGGCCGTGAATGAAACCGACCCGCAATCCGGTCATCGCATGGGATTTGGAGAATCCATCGATGACCAAGGCGCGTTCGTTGTATTCGGCTGGAGAGCGGTGTGGTCCATCAAAGACAAATCGGCTGTAGATTTCGTCCGACACAATGCAAAGATTGTGGGCAGCCGCCAGTTCGGCCACACTGCGAATCTGATCGGCGTCGAGGCAGGCCCCGGTTGGGTTGGCCGGACTGTTGAGCAGGATCATTTTGGTGCGCGGTGTGATGGCGCTCTCTAACGCCGCCATGTCAATCCGAAAATCGGGATAGGTGTCCAAGATCACCGGGATGCCACCCACAAGCTCGACAATCGCCGGGTACATCACGAAATAAGGATCGAAGAAAATAACTTCGTCACCCGGATTGACCAACGACAACATCGCCAATGTCAGAGCACCGGTCGTGCCGGACGTGATCAGAACACGACGGTCCGGGTGTTGATAGCGATCGAACTGCTCGCGTTCAATTTCCTGGCGCAACTCGGCAATTCCTTCCGTGGCGGTATATCCATTTTTGTCGGCGCGCACCGCGCGAATCAACTCTTCTTTAACAGCCTCCGGGACGGGAAAACTGGGCTGACCGATCGACAGGTTGATGGGATTTTTCAAATGGCGAGCCAAGGCAAACGCGCGGCGGATTCCACTACTGTCAAACCGTTCCGTGCGATGGGCAATCCACTCAGCGGTCATCGGTTATTTGAACTCCGCAATATAGAAGCTGCCGTACGTATGAACACGGTCCAACGGATGCAGTTCCGCAGCCAAGGTTTCATTAAACGTCAATAAGTCGACGGCTCGCACCAAATCGCCATTTTGTTGGACTTGCACCTGGTCCATGTAGTCCGTGCGAAATCCGCCGCTGCGCCATATTAGTCGGGCATGGGGAGCGGCGCAATCGACAATCGCTTGCCATTCCTTTTCCAAGAGCGGAAAGAAATGGTCGCTGAGCCAATCCATGTGATCGAGTAATACGAATTTGGAAATCGTTCCGTTGTGTTTCTCCAAGAAGCCCTGCACGGAATCCGTATGCGTGGAAATGCGATCGACCAAACCGTGTTTCAATCGCTCGAAGTTTTCCTCAACCAGGTACTCCGGGCAACACATACGCGTGTATTCGCCGTTGATATACACCCGCCAGAAATAATTGTCGCGCAGAGGCAGTTTCACAAAAACCCCCTCCAGGCACTCCTGGATATACTGCACAAGATTGCCAGAATACGTCATCTCGATTTGCCGACGCTGGGCGCGGGGCACTCCCAACATCGACATGATGGTGTCGCGGTTCAATGCGAACTTGACGAACCCTGACCAGAACTTGTCGCGCAACTGGTTTTCGTAAATATCCTGCTGTTCTGCAATTGACTGGGCATCCAGCAAGGCGTCCAGCGCCGGGCGCGCTCGAATGATCTTATCGCCATAGACTTTCATCATGCGGGCGAAGGTTCCCGACGACCCGCGAAAATAGAAAGAGTGGCGGCTGTTGTCGAACCATTTGATTTTGCGGTCCCAATAGTTCCGAGACCAGTTGGGCAAGAACTGCCGGATTTGGGATTGATAAATCCACTTGGCGTGCCGCAGTTGGCCATAGCCGAACATCCGAAAAAACGTCTCAAAATCGAGAGCCCGAATGGCGGCAATCTTCAGATCGAGCAGAGCATTCTGCCGTGGATTCATATCCACGGCATACACGTGCCGCGGCTCACACAGCGCGTAATCCAAGGCGTTGCAGCCCGCCGACGTGATCACCAAGATGTCGTCGCTGGCATTGATTTGCAGCGCCACGCGATCCAAACGTGGGTCTTCCCAGCAAGTGTTGTAAACCAGATTGTTGCGATGGACAACGTTAAAGATGCGTCGTCCGACCCAATCGAAAATGCTCATGCGACTCGTGCGCCCCTTATCCGACTGCGCCATGGGGCTTATTGACGACCTCCGCCCCGGCTGACACCTGCCCATCGCGCACTAAACCGGTTGAATGTCACGAATTCTACCAGCCCTGCGCGTGGGGAAAAGGGTGCGCCTTCGTCCCGTTGAGTACTTCGCCATTCAGACGTAAAATGCCCTACGGGTTGGGAGCCGACGATCATTTCCAGAAAGTGTCTCAGATGAGCGAGTTGCATCACGAATGCGGCGTGGCCGCGGTCTATCATTTGCCCGGTTCCGCCAGCCCGCTCGTCCCCGATGCCAATCCGGCCTTCACGTCTCAATTGATCGTCCGCATGTTGCAGGACATGCAGAACCGCGGGCAACTCTCCGCCGGGATTTCACGCTACAACCCGACGGCCGAAAACCACCAGTTGATCGATACCTATCGTGATATCGGCTCGGTACAAGAAGTGTTTCGGCTGTCCCATGGTGGGAAGGCCACCAGCTTGATGGAAAAATATAGTGGGGTGGCCGCCATCGGCCACGTGCGCTATGCCACCTGCGGCGAAAATGACAAGAGCTACGCTCAACCCTTCGAAAACCATCATTTTCACCGCCGCCAATGGTTCAGCTTCGCATTCAACGGCCAATTGGCAAATTACCGACAACTGGAAGACGAATTGCTCGGTGAAGCCAATTTTCACCTGGTGCGGAAAACCGACACCGAGGTCTTGCTGTATCAGTTTTGCAAATACTTGCAGGCCAACCCCGACATTCCGCTGGATGAGTTGATGCGGGCCATTGCCGACAAATTGGATGGAGCATATAGCCTGGCCCTGCTGAATGCCAACGGAGAAATGTTGGTGGCGCGCGATGCGCTGGGTATTAAGCCGCTGTGCTATGCCGTCCACGGGCCGTTGTTTGCCGCCGCCAGCGAAAGTGTGGCGCTGGCCAACCTCGGTTTTCCGCGCGATTCGATCCGCTCTGTTGAGCCCGGACAAGCGATTGTCATTCGCGGTGGGCAATTGAGCTTTCACCGGTTTGCGGAACCTCGCAATCCAGCCCATTGCTTTTTTGAGTGGATCTATTTCGCCAATGTGGCCAGTACCATGGACGATCGCAGCGTCTATCTGACGCGGACTGCCTTGGGGAAGGAACTTGCGGATTTGGAGCGGCAGCAACCGTTGTTTCCGATCGATGACGATACGATCATTGTCCCGGTTCCCGATACCAGTAAAGCCGCTGCCGATTCGATGGCCTTTCAATTGAAAATCCCGTGCGTGGAAGGGCTGATACGGAATCGCTATAGCGGTCGTACCTTCATCGAACATACCCAAGCCGCACGCACCGAACGAGCGCGCATTAAATATACGCCTTTGCGGGAAGTGCTGCACGGCAAACGCGTGATACTGGTCGAAGACTCAATCGTTCGCTCCACGACCATGAAAGCGCTGTTGGAACGGATTTGGAACGAAGGTGGTGCGCGTGAAATCCATGTGCGAATTGCCTGCCCACCCATTATTGCACCTTGTTTTTACGGAATCGACATGTCCAGTGTCCGGCAATTGTTCGCGGCGCGATTCGTTCAACCGGGGCAACTGATGAATCCGCACATCGAACGCCAGATGGCGACTGAATTGGGGGCTACGACCCTCCGATATTTGCCTGTCGAAGCAATCGCTCGATCGTTGCAGTTTTCCCAGAACCAGCTTTGCCAAGCCTGTATTTCAGGGCGCTATCCGACGCCAGTCGGTCAACAACTGTATCAGCTTGATCGCCAACGTCCGGTGTCGGAAGGGGAGCAGGGCATGGACGAACGTGCCTATGAATCGCGGGCGGCTGCTGCGCCTTGGCGAGTAGCTTGCACTCCGGGTTGAGCCATGGAAAGCGTGAGCCCGCACAGCGCTGTTCGAACGAGGTTTGCGCCGAGCCCCACCGGTTACCTGCATATTGGTGGGGTGCGGACGGCCCTCTTCAATTGGCTGTTATCAAAACAGACCGGTGGACAATTCATCTTGCGCATCGATGACACGGACGCGGCTCGCAATCAACAAGAAGCCCTCGCACCGATCTTGGAAGGTTTCCGCTGGCTGGGCATCCAGTGGGACGAAGGGCCTGAGATCGGTGGCCCACACGCACCTTATTTTCAGTCGCAGCGGTTGGCGCGGTACCAACAAGAGGTCGCGCGACTCTTGGCCAATGGCTCGGCTTACCGCGATTTCGCTCGACCGGAAGAACTGGCTGCCGAGCGGGCCGTTGCCGAACGCGAAAAACGTGATTTCGTCTATAGCCGCCGGTGGATGGCGGAAACGGATGCACAAGCGCGGCAGTTCGAGTCCGAAGGCCGCGTCTCGGTCGTGCGCTTGAAGATTCCTCGACAAGGGAATTGCACCTTCACCGATTTGGTGCGCGGAGAGGTCAGCGTCCAATGGTCGCGCGAACAAGACCATGTGGTGCAACGGGCCGACGGAACCTGCCTGTACCATCTGGCCAGCGTCGTCGATGATTTCGATTTTCAGATCACGCACGTGGTCCGCGCGGTCGAGCATCTGTCCAACACACCGCGGCAGATCTTTATTGCCCAGTCGCTCGGCTATCCACTCCCCCAGTATGCCCACATTCCTTTCGTGGCAGAACCGGGAAGCAAAGTCAAACTCAGCAAGCGCAAAATCGAACAATACTTGAAGAATCCGGACTTCAAGAAAATGGTCGAGCACGGATCGCGCATCGCCCAACAATTGGGGCTCCGCACGTCGCCCGAGACTTTCAACCCGGTACTGATCGACTTCTACAAGACAGTAGGCTATTTGCCCGATGCGATTCTCAATTATTTGCTGTTATTGGGATGGTCGCTCGACGACAAAACGGAAGATTTTACGCGAGAGGAAATGATTCGCGTGTTCTCGCTGGAGCGAGTAGTAAAAAGCGAAGCGAGTTTTGACCCCAAAAAATTGATGGCGTTTCAACAGAAACACATGGCGCGTTTATCTGTCGAAGAAAGAACAACACGCGTCATGCCGTTTTTGCTGGGAGCCGGGTTGCTGAGGGAACCGCTGGACTCCAGCCAAACGGCGCTGGTTTCGCAATTGGTGGCTGCTGCCGGGGATCGAATTGCCGTCGCCGGGGATGTTTTGCAGTTCGATGATTTTTTTGCCGCTGATGAAGACGTGCCATATGACCAGGCTGCTTTCAATAAGCGTCTGGTCCAGCCTCATGAAGCCGGGTTTTTGCTGAACGAGTATCGCAAAATACTGACGTCCATCCCGGAATTTGACGCCGCCAGCCTGGAAATGGCTTTTACCCAATTCTGCCAAAACATGAACATCGGCGCCGGCGAGTTAGTCCATCCATTGAGAGTGGCCGTGACCGGTAAAAGCGTCGGGT
>DAOLCX010000045.1:0-9108 GCA_035327685.1 Pirellulaceae bacterium
GCACGCTTGGTCGCAATCAACGCCGCCTGGTGGTCGCGCACCTCCGAATGGGCCGCGACGTCAGTGCGGTGGGACCAACGAACCTGGTTGGCCCGAATGGTCGCTTCATCTTCACAATGAGCGCAAATCGGCAATTCCGTTTCCGCGAAGATCCGCTCCAGGGCGGCCTGATCATCGACCAACAGTTCTCCGGTGCTGGATCCAATAAAGATCTTGATTCCTGGCGTTCGCTGTGCTTGTTGCAATTCAGACAGGTTGTCCGAAGTGGCACCCATGTAAAAACCATAGTTGACCAGGGAGCGAGTGCTAGCATTCGCCAGTTTTTCCTCCAGCCTCTGACACGTCGTCGTGGTGGGGATCGTGTTAGGCATTTCCAGGAATGAGGTCACTCCTCCTTTGGCGGCGGCGCGGGTGGCGTGCTCGAAATCCTCTTTGTGCGTCAGGCCAGGCTCGCGAAAATGGACTTGATCGTCGATCACACCGGGTATTAACACCAATCCCGCAGCATCCACAGTCTGGTCGCACCGCGATTGGATCGGTGGATCAATCGCCACAATTTGCGTCCCGTCCATCAGGACGTTGGCGGTCCGGACACCCCCAGGCAATACCGTGTTCGCATTTTTAATCAGCGTGCGCATCGATCATGTTGGGTGTCCCCAACGCATAGACATTGATGTTTTTGAAATCACATCTTCGAGTGTTTGCGGTAGAGCGTCAATCGTGGTCATCTTGCCCATTGCCCCACCTTGTCGAAGCGCCAGTCAACCGATACGGTAACATAGCCGACCCTCGATATGACGGGTGGCAAACAAGTTGGGGGGTGCGCGCCCCGGTTCGGACAGCGGTACAACCATGGCTGGGAATGGGTCCATGAAAAACAGGTTCGATACGATTTACGATTCTTACGCCTACCAGCAGTATCAGCGGCAGCGGCAAATGACGCTGGGCGATCTGTTGTTGGAGAATAGAATTGTCTTCTTGCAAGGCGAAATCTACACCGGCAACGCCAATGAAGTCGTCATGAAGTTGCTGTATTTGCAAAGTGAAAACAAGAAAAAGGACATTCACTTTTACTTGAACTCACCCGGCGGTGACGTGATCGCCACGTTGGCCATATACGACACGATGCAGATTCTCACATGCCCGGTGGCTACGTACTGCGTGGGACAAGCGGCCAGCGGGGCGGCGGTGCTGTTGGCCGGCGGTACGAAGGGCAAACGCTTTGCCTTGCCGCATTCGCGCGTGATGATTCACCAGCCTTATGGCGGGGTAGGTGGCCAGGTCAGCGACATTGAAATCCAAGCCGATGAGATTTTGCGCAACCGCCAGGTGTTAAACGAAATTTTGGCCAAACATACGGGCAAGTCAGCAGATCTGATTGCCCGGGATATGGATCGGGATTTCTTCCTGACGGCATCGGCGGCCAAGGAATACGGTCTGGTCGATGAGATCACGACCCGACCCGAATCCGCACAGGACGATGATATCGAAGACGATGGAAAGCATTTTTGAGTGGAGTAACACAGGTCATGCCGCTAGTTCCCTACGTAGTTGATAATACTGGCCGCGAAGAGCGCGTTTACGACATCTACAGCCGCCTCCTCAAGGAACGGATCATTTTCCTCGGGTCGCAGGTGAATTCCGATGTGGCCAACTTGCTGGTCGCGCAGATGTTGTATCTGCAGTCGGAGGATCCCAAGAAAGACATTCATCTGTACATCAATTCCCCTGGCGGAAGCGTGACCGCGGGGTTGGCGATTTACGATACGATGCAATTCCTGACCTGCGATGTTTGCACCTATTGCATGGGACAAGCCGCCTCGATGGGCGCTCTGCTGTTGACCGCCGGCACGGCTGGAAAACGCTTCTCGCTCCCCAACGCCAGCATCATGATCCATCAACCGCTCGCCGGCATGCAGGGCACGGCTGAAGAAATCATGATCCACGCTAAAGAATTGAAGCGAATCAAGCGGCGCTTGAACGAAATCCTGCTGAAACACACCGGTCATACGTTGGACAGGATTGAAAAAGATACCGATCGCGACAATTTCATGACTGCCGAGGAAGCGCGTGACTACAACTTGATTGACCGGGTTGTGGAAAGCATGCGCGAGACTCAATTGGCACCCGTGGACTGACAACAACAGCAAGGTAAGTCAATGAACTTTCCCCATCATTACTCGGTTTCAGCGCGCTGCACGCCGACGGACCCCATTGTCTTAGCAGCCGACGGGTTGAACGATCTGGCTTCCGCGCCGCCTCGCCAGTTTGGGGGGCCTGGTGACTTGTGGTCGCCGGAAGACCTGTTAGTGGCCGCTGTGGCCGACTGTTTTGTTCTCTCCTTTCGGGCCATCGCCGCCGCTTCCAAGTTTGAGTTCGTACGTCTGGAATGCCGAGTCACGGGGACTTTGGACCGGGTGGAACGGGCTATGCTCTTTACGGAATTCAACATCGAGGCCGAACTGGCGGTCGCCCCCGGAGTTGACACCGGACGGGCTGAACGACTGCTGGAAAAGGCCGAACAATCGTGCTTGATCACCAATTCTCTGAAATCTACGGTTCATTTGAACGCCCGCGTCGTCGCCGTCTGACCGCGTCGAAATAGCGATCAAGTGCCGATTGACAGCCTGACGTTTGTTCTCACAATCAGGGAAAACCGGGTAAGGGCGCACCCGCATCAACGCCTCCCGCCATGTGGTCTGGAAAAGCGGCAGAATTTGGATGGCCAGTGGCACAAGCTTCCAGCTTGTGGAATTGCCGCTAGTGACGAATCACTGGCTGAAAGCTTGTGTCACAACATGCGGTTTAGAAAATTCGACTGATTTGAATGGGACAGGTACATCAACGATGAGCCTTTTGAAGCAGCAAGACCCCGAAGTCCATGCAGCCATCGCCGGCGAGAGCCGTCGGCAAGTCCACGGCTTGGAACTGATTGCCAGCGAGAACTACACCAGCCCGGCGGTCATGGAAGCGGTCGGGAGTGTGCTGACCAATAAATACGCCGAAGGATATCCGGGGCGGCGCTACTATGGCGGCTGCGAGTTCGTCGATCAAGTCGAGGACCTGGCGCGGACGCGTGCTTGCGAGTTGTTCAAAGCCGAGTTTGCCAATGTGCAGCCGCACAGCGGATCGCAGGCCAATCAAGCCGTCTATTTCACGTTGGTCGAACCCGGAGAGACGGTCTTGGGATTGGACTTGGCTCATGGGGGGCATTTGACTCATGGTATGCGTCTGAACAGTTCCGGTAAACTGTATCGCTTTGTTCACTATGGTGTTACGGCCGATACGCACCGATTGGACTTCGATCAGGTCGCTCAGCTCGCGCGACAGCACCGCCCCAAGTTGATCGTGGCCGGTGCCAGCGCCTATCCGCGCGAAATCCCGCACGGAAAGTTCCGAGAAATCGCCGATGAAGTGGGGGCCAGGTTATTCGTTGATATGGCTCACTATGCAGGATTGGTCGCTGCGGGGTTGCACGACAATCCGGTAGAAGTCGCTGACTGTGTCGCCACGACGACGCACAAGACGTTGCGCGGTCCGCGGGGCGGGTTGATTCTCTGCCGCGCTGAGTTGAGTGCTGATTTGAACCGCAATGTTTTCCCGGGAATTCAAGGCGGCCCGCTGATGCACGTGATCGCCGGCAAAGCCGTATGTTTTGCCGAGGCGCTGCGACCTGAGTTTCGCGATTACTCGCAACGCGTGATCGACAATGCGCGGACTTTGGCTGACACATTGATGTCGGGAGGTTTGCGCGTGATTTCGGGAGGGACTGACAATCACTTGGTTTTAGTGGATGTCACGTCCTACCAACTTGGCGGCAAACTGGCCGAGTCGGCCTTGGATCGCTGCGGGATCACCGTTAACAAAAACATGATTCCGTATGATGCGCGAAAACCATTGGACCCCAGTGGGATCCGGTTGGGATCGCCGGCGGTGACGACGCGCGGCATGGGCGCGCTCGAAATGCAACGGATTGGCGGATGGATCATGGACGTTTTGCGCAACCCACAAGATGATGCCTCGCTGGTTCGTATCCGCGGCGAGGTTGAGGAGTTGTGCTCTCACTTCCCGGTTCCAGGAGCCAGTGCGCTCCGTGAATTGGCGCCGGCGAAAGGCTAAGTTGGCGGTACACCCATAGATTGATCTAAACGGCTGGCGCATCCGTCAAATCATGTTGAAAAATGTTCCTGTAAAATCTGGGCAGTTTGCCGGTTTAACGGTCGAAGGTTACTCGCGCGCCGCCGTGCAAACGTATTGGCATATCCCGGAACTAAACCTTGGTTTTGATTTGGGAGCCCATCCCTGGGACTTCATGGGAACCCCGAATTGGCTGATTTCGCATTGCCATTTAGACCATATCGCGGCGCTGCCGTTGTATGTCGCACGTAGGCGGTTGATGAAGATGGCTCCGCCTCGAGTGATCCTGCCCAAGTACGCCGTTTCCAATGTCCGCCGCATGCTCGATAGTGTGGCTGCGCTGGATCGCGGACGACTTCCCTGCGATTTGGTGGGTATGGAACCGGGCGACAGGTTTGACTTGTCGAGAGAACTGGTGGTCGAAGCCTGCCGGATGAGCCATCGGATCGCAAGTTTGGGATTCGTCGTGTACGACCGTCGAAAAAAATTGAAACCGGAATACGCGCATCTGAGTGGTGACCAGATTCGTGATTTGCGACTGGGAGGCACCGAAGTTACACGAGAAGTACTGATCCCGCTGGTTGGCTATACCGGTGATACCGCTCCGGAAGGCCTGGACGATAACCCGATTCTCTATCGCGCCAAAATCCTGATTATGGAAATGACGTTTTTGGCAGATGACCATGAACGTAATGTGATTCATAAAACGGGACACACACATTTGAATGATGTCGTCGAGCGCGCCGATCTGTTCCAAAACGAATGGATCATCGCTGGCCATTTCAGCACTCGCTATTCGCGGCGCGAAGCCGAAGCAATTGTCCGCCGAAAACTTCCCGATATGTTGGGGGGACGTTTGGAGCTATGGCTGTAGGCGGCACTTCGATGGAGGCCGTGGTGTCGCACCAGCTAGCGACGCCAACGTCAGTTTACGTTCACGTCCCATTCTGTCGCCATCGCTGCGGGTATTGCAATTTTTCTCTGGAAGCTGACCGCGATTATCTGATCCCCCGGTATCTGAAAGCCTTGCGACTGGAAATGGCTTCACGCCTTGCACCTGAACCTTGCCAGGTGGAAACCGTTTATATTGGAGGGGGAACCCCCTCTCGACTCACAGCAACTCAACTTACAAGCTTGTTTCAAACGATTCGCGAGCGATTCTATTGGGACTCCAGTGCCGAAGTCACCATGGAAGCCAACCCGGCGGATTTGTCGGCTGAGTATGCCGAGACGCTTCAGCGTCTGGGTATCAACCGAGTGAGCTTGGGCGCTCAATCGTTTCACCCCGAAAATCTGGCAGTGCTGGAACGCGATCACTCGGCGGAAACCATCGTCGCGGCCGTCGAGCATTGCCGGAGTTTTGCCCGCAGTGTCTCATTGGATCTGATTTTTGGAGTTCCCGGCGAATTGTTATCGACGTGGCTCGACGATCTGCAGCATGCACTCAGCTTGCCCATTGACCACCTTTCGACCTATGAGTTGACGTTTGAAAAAGGAACCCGGTTTTGGAACCGTGTTTATCACCGCCAGTGGGAACCCGTGGACGAAGACTTACGAGCTGAGATGTATGAAGCGGCCATCGACGCAGCGCAGGCGCCTGGTTGGAACCATTACGAAATCTCAAGCTTTGCCGCGCCAGGCAAAGCTTGCCGCCATAATCAAACCTATTGGAGTGGCCAGCCGTATTACGGTTTTGGGCCGGGCGCCGCCAGCTTCATCCATGGAAGCCGCACCACAAACCACCCTGGATTGTTGGCCTATTGCCGGCGATTGGAAACTGGACAATCGCCGCACAGCTTCATCGAAACACTGCCACCCGATCAAGCGGCTCGTGAAAGATTGGCGATCGGCTTGCGCATGCTGGCCGGCATCGACGAACGATCCTTCCTTGCGCATACAGGTTTCATGATCGAACAAGTGGCAGAACGCGCTGTCGCCGAGTTGGTAGCGATCGATTTGCTGCGCAGAATCGACACTTCCATCCAACTGACACGCCGCGGTGTGCTCCTGTATGATAGTGTGGCAGGACGATTGCTGACTTCGACTTGACCGAGATCTTGCGTTGACGACATTCCCTGCCGTTCATGGGTACACAAACTCCGGGCTTTCACTATGGAACGTTTGGTTGTAATTGTCACTACCAGCGATGACCGCCAGTTCTTGGAGATCCTGGCCCATGAACTGGTAAAACAACGAGTGGCGGCTTGCGCCCAAATCAGCGGACCGATTCACAGCGTTTATTCTTGGCAAGGCAAGGTGGAAAACGCCGACGAATGGACACTGAGTATCAAGACGCTCGCCAGCCTGCAGTTCTCCGCGATTGACCACGTTCGCCGACGACATCCTTACCAAGTGCCGGAAATCCTAGTGATGGAACCCACCTGGGTCGCCGACGATTATTTGCGGTGGGCGTCCGCTCAAGTCAGCGCGACGGGAGCAGTTCATGCACTACACGTTGTCCCCACTGACGAACATGCTTCCGAACCCTTGCAAACTGATAAACCTGCTCAACCCGACACACCTGGCCAAGGAACTGGCCAGCGCTGGCACTTGTTTCTGCATGGCATGACACACCCGCCAATGTTGCACGCGGCGACCTATGGAGACCGACATTGGCCTACGTTGAATGTTCATCCTCACGACCTCCGCGAACCAATGTCGATTGATTTCGACGCCTTCTGTGCCCGACTACAACAGACTTTGGGAGCGCACTGTGAACCGGATGGAGCCTTTGGCTGGCATCCACAATTTGGATCGCGACAAGGTTCGGACAACAAAGTCTGCACTTCCGTGACCGGAACGATTCATTGCGCCGACCAACGTGTTCTGGCAGTCGAGATGTTTGCCGCGATCCGCGCGGACGATTGGCATCAGTTTGTCAGCCAGATTTCCGAGGCACCCTGGTTGGTGGTGCAATTGGTCGAAGCCGGAGTATTTATGTCGCCGGCGACCATGGAAGAAATGCTCAGATTCAATCAATCTGGAGAGTGCCCCTCGATTCGGCTGTGACTTCGACGTCGTGGGATATCAGCGACAACTCGTCATCGAATTGGTCGAGTCCAACCGGCTGACGGTGGGTCAGCTTCACCGCATTTGACGAGCCACCCACGGGACGAGCCGTTCACGAAAGATTTTCGCATTGTGTCGAATATCGACCGGAAGTCGCCGCTTGAGGAATATATGATGGATACCTGATGTCAATGTTCGCGATTGCGCCAATTCGCGGAGTTCGCGAATCAAGCGTTCACGGCGGTTCCGCGTCGCAGGCCAATGTTCGGGCCAAGGCTCAACGACCATGACCGGGACCTGTTGACCTGGCGCGCCGATTCCGACCAATGCGGAACGGTAGATTGCCGGGTGCCCGTTGAGAATTGCTTCACAAGGGATGGTGAACAAGGTGCCGGACGCCGTCATTACCCGATGCGATTTTCTGCCGCAAAACCAAAACCGCTGTTCCTCGTCGAGATAGCCCACATCTCCCATGCGGTGCCAGAATCCGTCCCCATCTTTGATTTTGTGCAAAGCATTGGCCTCAGTCCGAGTGACATATTGGTCAGTGACGACCGGTCCCCGCACGATCACTTCTCCAATTTCGCCAGCTGGCAATATCTTCGCTCGTTCGATGGTGGGTATCGGACCATCGTCGATTTCAATCACGCGCCATTCGACATTTGGCCAGGTTCGGCCGACACACGTCCCTTTCCCTTTTGACGATTGGTGCCGAGTTTCAGTCAGAATCGTGCGCGATTCAATACAGGCAATGGGCAAGGCTTCCGTGGCGCCGTAGGGCGTGAAAACCTCACCGTCGTCAGCAATCATCTTCCTGATGCGCTGCAGAACATGGGGTGGCACGGGGGCTCCAGCCGTCAAAATTCGTTTCAGCGTGGGCAATTTGATTCCGTGCTTTTCGCCGTAACGCGAAACGGTATTCCATAAAGCCGGCGAGCCAAACGACTGATCGGCGCCGAACTCTTTTACGGCGTTTATGAAATTCAATGGGTCGATAGAGGCTGGCCGTGTGGCGTCCATTAAAGGAAACACCGTCGTCACACCCATGGTGGCGTTGAACAACGCAAACAAGGGGAAGCCCGAAACATCCACTCCCCCCGGCTTGATGTTGAAATAGTCTCGGATTTGAGTGCATTGCTCTAAGAAATGGCGGTGTCGATACAGCACTCCTTTGGGAGGTCCCGTACTTCCCGTTGTAAAAATAATCGCAGCCGGTTCCTCCGGCGACTCGACCGGACTCTTCCATGCTGCCAATTGGGCGGAAAACCAGGAGTGGGTCGATTGAGCCCAAGGGGACCAGGCGCGTCCCACCATGAAATTGTGGCGACAATTGGGGAACTTTCGCTGCAACAACCAGCGGGCAGCCTGGGCCCGAAACACGCCAGCCAATCCGTCGGGTGCCGCCTCAGCCAGCCATTGCACCAAATTGCGCCGCCCAATCCCGGGGTCGATCAACACCATGACCACCCCGGCCTTGAGCAGGCCGAACACCCAGACAACAAAATCGATACCGGGGGGGACAAGTAAAGCGATCCTTGCGCCGACTGGCACGCCGGCATTGATCACACCATGCGCCACCTGATCGCTTCGTCGATTCAAATCATCGAACGAGATCCACCGATACCGCCCCCGCGCCACCGGCTCCACCACCGCCCTCCCCCCAAAAGGGGACATCCACATTCTTGACACCATAATTCAGTGTTGTTACCATGGCAAGCCGGGTCAAAGTGGTCGAGTCTTCAAGAACTTCAACATCACTTGTTAGACGAACACGCCAAGTTCTTCGAATGAAGTGTATTGGCGTCAATCGAAGCCAAGGTCGTTGTAACTCGATTCCAACTAGTTGACTCGACATCGTCAATTGACCGCCCAGAATGAGGACTATGACTCAATGAGGGGGACCAAATATGGCACGCCAGGCTCGTGGTGAATTTTTAGATCCGTTCGAGGTTCAGGTCGTAC
>DAOLCX010000046.1:0-8991 GCA_035327685.1 Pirellulaceae bacterium
CCATCTGCACCGTCATGCGGAGTGACGATGGAGTGGACTTGCACGTGCTCAATCCGCAACGTATCACCCGATTGGAAAAACCGAACATCCTCCAGCCGCCCCAAGTTGCACCACCGACGCGCCGCCAATAACGTAGAACGCGTGATATAGATCGGCAACTTGTATTTGCGTTGAAAGGTACCCGCCGACGCAATATGATCGCGATGATCGTGGGAAATCAAAACGGCAGAAGCCGAACGAATATCGATTCCGTGCCGTGCCAATCGAGTCTCAGCTTGTATTCCGCTGATCCCCGCGTCGATCAACAGCCCGACGTCGCCAGAGGAAACATAGAAGCAGTTTCCGTTGCTCCCCGATTGTAAGGAAATTACATCCATGATACGGCACTCCGATTTCTAACTTGGGTGGACTGTAAGTACGTCGCGACGCTCGGCCAAGCCCTCTGCTGATCAATTTACTGGAAAATGGATTGTGAATCAGCCCCCACCATCCGGCTCAGGCCGGCGACGGTGCTTGGCGATTCTGAGAGGGAAGAGGCGTGGTCCCGGATGTCGAATTCGAATGGTCGCTGATCGAATCGGGGAAGAACAATCCGCAACTTCAAGCGGCCATGACGGCATTGCCGGATCGCTATTAACTCTGGACTGTATCGTGCAGGCAGATGCCCCCTGTTGGAAAACGCTGTTCCAGTCAGTTAAGCTATTAGTAACTTTGGAACGAATGGACCATCGTATTTCCGACGGCGCGAGCGCAATACAGCGCGATCACAGGACAATCAAACCATGCAATACAGTTTTCGTCTAGCACAGTTATTAGCGCACGACCCAGATCCTCGCAAACGCCCGGGTACGATCAAGTCGATCGTGGACTACACTGGATTGGATCGACACCAAGTGGCTGCCCTGTTGAAAAACGAGGTCAAGTACATTCCGTTGAAAGCCTTGTCCCGGTTGTGTGATTTTCTGGTCGAACACGGCCACGCCACGGCGGACCAATTGCCGGGCGCGCTGTTTGGTGTCGAACCCGAAAGCTTTTGGGAAATGTTGGCCCGGCGGATCCGTTTGGAATTGGCGCTGGGCGTGCGCCGCGGTTTGGACAGCGACAGCCCCGAAGTGTCATACGTGGGAGCCTCCGATTCCGAGTTATTTGGCGAATTGCTCAATGGCGTTACGACGCTGGGTGGAACTGCCAAACACCAAGCTGGTACGGAGACTTCGCACCGAGAGATTCCTCACCCTGAGCAGTTGAAACAATCCTTGGTGTGGAGTCCGGGCCAGGCGTCGGACGACGAGGTGCGATACCGCGCAGAATCCGTCTATCGCGACTTTGACGAATCCCGCAAGGACAAGGCCTTGGTGGCCATTGGCAGCACCAAAAGCAACCCGATCGTCGAACTGATTCTGGCGCGTTCTTTTGGTTGCGACCCATTTGAATCGCAGGATGGTGTGTCCAGTCCCGATGAACGGAGCGTGCCGTTTTTCGTTCGATATCGAGATCAGGACCCTCATCCCAAATCGTGTGCCGCCGGTTTGCGATTGAGTAAAAGCCACAAGTCCAACGAACCGGGCATCTACTACAGCACGGCTCCTGGCAAGTGGGAGCATGTGCCCGCCTCGACGCCCGATCACGATTGCGCATTTTTGTGTTATGTCCATCGTGAACCGCAAGGCTGTCTGGAAATGGTTTTGGGTGGGTTTTCCGGGCGAGCCACCCGGTTGTTAGCCAGGACGTTAGCGTCTCATTCACAAGACTTTTGGCCACCGACTTATGTCAACCAAGGGGTTCAAGCGGGCGCCTACATCATCAAGTTCGAGTTGAACCCGGACACCGCACCTGGCAGCATCGACATCCTGCAAACCGACTTCCACGCCACTACGCAAGTGGTGGCCGTCCCCGAAGAGACACTCAAACGTTGCCTTGATCGGTAATTTCAGGCATTGGCGCGCAGGCTCTGAAGCAGCAGGCCGCTGTCCCCTCGCCCTCAACAGGCGTTGCGCACGCGATCTGAATGACGAGCCCCAACCAGTAGTCCGCTGCCGTCGCGCGATCGACTGCTCACGACGCCATGGGTGAGAATCCTGCACAAATCCAGAAATACAATCGAAAACAACTGGGCATGCTAAACGGTCCCCGTCACCTTTTTATGAGGGATGCATGGAGGCGGAGATTGATGGGGGAAAGAAACTGCGGTTCGACGCTGGCCAGTATATCCGCAATTTCGTGGGACTGGGAGGAATCCCGAAAGAGAGCCCAGGCATATTCGACGCGGCGGTTGGCCAGTTCGCGAAAACGATCGTGGGGCGTATCCGCAATCGATTGGGAAAGTGCCTCGGCGGCACGCGCCCAGTCTCCCGCGGCCGCCAATCGAAAACCGAGTTGCCGCCACATCGCTCCCTCCACAGAATACACCCTCGCCAATTCCGGACCGAATTCCAGAATTTCGGCGGCATCTAGCAAACCGACCTTTTCCAACGCATCGAAACCCCCTGCAACTTCATCCCGTTCTGCACTCGCTGCATATCCTGTGCTGTCTGCCTGGATCAGCCTGCTAGTGAATCTCATTTCATGCGCGACTTGCCAAATCGACCGGACCATCGCCAGGCGTTGGGTCAGATCCGCCTCAGGAGCACATTCGGGAAGGGATGCCACGATGGGCCAGAGGCATTCGACGTTGGTCGCGCGCCGAATAAGATGCTCGTCCCCATCCATCAATTCTCTGGCAAACTGACGAGCGCTTTCCGCATCGCGGCTCCGGCACACGGCCACGGCGACTACCGGGTCCAAGAGGCGGTCATTGCCGCCTAAATCCAGAGCGCGCAAACGTACAAGCTCCGCTAGGAATGGCTCGAAAAGAGCTGGCTCGATATCTCGAAACAACTTGGGCGATTGTTGAACGAGACATTTGATCAAGTACTTTAACGAACTGTGATAACTGAATTTGTTCAAGTTTACATCAGGTAGTTCTTCAAATTGATCGAGCACATCTCGAAGCGCGGACAGATCCCTCTGGCGCATGCCTCGAACAGCGTTCCGCACCAGGAGACGGATACAGGCATGGCCCCAAGCCTGCGGTTGGCAGTACAGACACTGAGCCCATCGGATGCGACCTGCCGTTTCCGCCAACACTTCATCCAACATGGATGCGTCCACACCGAAATCAAGTAATTTGGAGATGAATAATTCTCGGTGGAAGCGACTCTTAAAACTGATATTGGGTACGCGCAGCACAAGTGCTGACAGACGCTGTTCGCGAGTCGATGTTGCCTGGTGCGCGGCATCGGATGGATCAGGAAGGCTGGCCAAATACAGCTCGGCAAGCGCACGTTCACCTGGATCATCAAAAATCTGCAATACGATGGCAAGCTGATTTTCGATATCCGACGAGAAGCATAAAAGGCAGTCGGTCGTCCGCAGAGTACTCATATCCTCATACATTTCATGGTCCAAACGATCGTACTCTGATTGCCACAATCGGTACAAAACATGTGGCACATCGTCCACGTAGCCCGAACGAATTAATTCGCAAACGAGGAGCAGTTCTGACCTCAAACCTTGTGGAACCTTGGAAATCCGATAAACATCTTCTCCACTTTTCAGCCTGGCAAATAACGGCACGGCAGCGATCAGGTTTTCTCTGGGCCCCAGTTTGTCCACATCGTTGAGTAGTGCTCGCCACCTGTGGGCAAAAGGCCGCGCGATCTCCGTAAAGATCGCATGATCTTGAACCGAACAAAGGCGATCCGTAATCGGGGACAGCCAGCTACTTGGCTCCACGGCGGTCTGCCGCAACCATTCACCCGCAATTTCCAGGCACAAGGTCAGTGCCGCTTCGGGCAAACTGCGGTCGTGGATCAACATGTCTTTGGCCATCGGCCACCTGGCCCATAAAGGGACCGATGCATCGGCAAGATACTGAAGCAATTCGCCCCGCAGGGAGGGATTACGCGAATGCAGAAATTCCGCGACGGATGGCTCCAAGCGGACGCTAGCCAAGCAACAGGCCCAACGGCAAGCCCGCCGAAATGACGAGTCTGCCTGCATTTCGCCAGGCGACTCGCACCATTCCAGAACGACCTCAATCGCTGGCGCCCCCCATTGTTCAAGAAAGGTCGCAATCGCCGGCGCTAAACACCGCGCATCCCGTGGTACGATATCGTGCTCCACCTGGCCAACCCACTCGATCCACGACGCGAGTTCGAATCCAGGCGCATCAAAACCCAAATTGCGCTCGCCGTATTCCCGCAACATTCGCCGCGGCAATTCCGCGTCCAGAATTTCCCACACATCGACGGCCGCCAATTCCGGGTGGGAACAAATATCGAGCAACGCGGACCACCTCACCTTGGGTAAGAACTCTTGGAGGGGCTTTCTGTCCCACGGCTCGTCATGACTGTGTTTCCAGGCAATAGCAAAGGCGGGGACCAATTGATCGGAATGCAGGTTCTCCATGGGTACCAAAACGCCATTGACAAATTCTGAGACAATCGCTTTCCGCAATACCAGATCGCGATCGTGCGCCGCTTGTTGAACTTGAGCAAACAACGCTTCCGCGTGTCTTAACCATCCGCGTTCCAGAATGGATTGGACCTCCCGGATGTTCGCTTCACTTTCCGGAAGCCAGACGTCGCTGGGCGGGGGCAATTCTCTCGCAAACACAAATAACCGCCACGTTTGGCGATCCGTAAGGGTCTGTAACGCTTGGATGTCTTCAGCCAACAGCTCCAGGAATGAATGTTGGTTTAGTCGATTCTCCAAAGCCATGTGCAGCAGGCGCGCTCCGAACGTGACTGACGGGCGCTCGTGCAGTCGATCGATCAAGTCGCGCGCCAGGGCCGGATGCTGCCGCCTAATGGTCGGTATCAACGCATTCCACAGGCTTTGCCCATTGGCTTGCAAGTGAACGTGCGGCTGGAAATTGTCAACGGTACACATCAGGAACCACTCATCAAATAATTGCAACCATTGATCTGCGCTGACTCCCTTCGTGAGTTGATCTTCCAGGGTCTTGAACGTCTGTTGCCACTGCCCGAAAGTCGGGAATTTGAACTCATTGGCGACATCCAGTGCTGCCATAGCCAAGCGGGCGTCTGTAGTGACCACGAATTCGCAAAACAATAAAAGCTGTTTCTCAACTTGCTTGTGGCGTTTGCGTTGTGCCTCATCCATGACACCCTCTCCTGACGATGATGTGGCATGAATGGCCTTGGCCTTGAAAGCCCGCAGGGGTTGACGCAAATCCGTGAAAGTCGCCCGCCGGGCCAAACAAATGAGATACTTTCCGCAAACACCCAAACGACTGGAAAGTTCATTTGACATTGCCGTGTCCAGCGCAAAGACGTCGCTGAGAAAAATGGGTGTCAAATCCACACTCAAGCCCCGATTGTTCCAGACATCAATTACTTCGCTCGCCCAGTCCGGCACGGTTTGTTCAGAGCGCTGCAAAGCTTGGCGAATCATCTCCATTCCTACTGTCATAAACTCGTCCGCGGGTGCCGCGTACAACGCGTACAAGTTTTCCAGCATCTTGGCCTCGACGATGCGATCTGCGTCCCGCAGCATTTTGACCAGTTCGCGAGTCTCTTCAACATCGGCGTCGCTGGCGTTCATTCCGTAATGACGGGCCACGATACGGATGGGTTGTACTTGATTCAACGTCGCCCGGTAGGCCCAGGGAATTGCAGGTGAGTTGTTGGGTGATGAGATCTCTCTCAGTATTGACTGAGTATCGACCGGCTGATCGATCACGGATGCGAGGGCTTTCGACAAAGTCTCGTCATCCAGTGGTCCCAAGGCGTTCTCCGGGATAGCGTACCAGGATGCGAAGGCCTTCGATTTGAAACCCGGCAATTCCATCAGCCACTCGCAAAGTCGCCGGTGCAACTTCATCCTGTGCAGCGCAGCATCAAGCATTCGTGCATCGGCTTGCCCGACATCGTTGGACCAAGGTCGGTCTGCCCCCGTATAGTAAAACGAATGGGTCGCGTGAAGATGGGGGACCACCGGCCCCCATTCCAATTCGTGCCGCGGAACATCCATCCAGGCAGGCGATACCAAAGCCTCCATCAGCTCACTGGCCCACGCCAGGTTTTCTGGCTCCGCCACGCGCCGAGTGCGGCCCCATTGTACCATCTCGTCGAACCGTCGAAGCCGAAGTTCATAAGGCCATCGCATATTCAAAATGACTCGAATCACGGTGCAACAGTACGTGTTCAGTTCATCCTCGCGAACGTGGTTGAGGTGTTCCGCCAATAGCGAGGTGCCGTCGGCCAGTTCTAACCGGGTTAAGCGCAATCGAACGATCATGTCATGGGGCCGCAACTGCAAACATTGCCGGTACCGCTCGATCGCCGCGGCTGAATCACCAAACCACTCGTGGGCCCAGCCGCTTATGGCCAACGCATCTGCCCCCCCGTCAAGTCGCCGGTCGAACGCAGCCACCAGGTCAGCCTTGCATCCGTGTGAATGTACAAAGACCCGAAAGGCGTCAAACCCATACGGCGCGTGGAACATTCGCTGGGGTTCCGACAGATATTGCTGTGCGTATGACTCCGCAGTTTGAACCGCGCGCTGTATGGCCTCGTGTCGACGCCCGGATTCGAGTAGCGCCAAGGTCTCTTTTTCCGGAATATATTCCTGTGCGGAAACAATACTCGAATTAGAAAGCATGTCCCGCCACGATTGGAATTGCCGAGCACCTGGATTGGGGAATTTGGCGAAAACCAAGACCATCCAGCAGCAAATGATTAAACGGCGATGAGTTCGAGGAGTTGTGTCCGTCACGGTCTTACTCCGACCTGGGTTGTCAGCCACTTGTTCTGCCGGGCAGCACGATAGTATAATCGTTGGTACGGTGAATAACCGGCGGTAGAGTGTTTCGTTGGCGACTTAACGAAACCGCCGAAGGTGCAAGCGAGCCCAGAACCGCTCAGGCAAACAGACCGCCGGCTTTGATACATCGTCTCTGGAGAGCGACGCGCTTGGTGTCTAACCCCATCGCAGCGTCCACCGAAGGGGCAAGGTTCCGCGCTGGGGCGCGGGCCGGATCTCTCAGGTAACAGGACAGAGGGGCGCAGGTTCAACATTCGAAAGGACCGCGGCGCATGGCGACCACCCCTTTGTCCCCGTTCGTATTCCGCCATCTGGGCCCGCGGGCTCACGAAATCCGCAGTATGCTGCAGCAACTGGGATACGAGTCTCTCGACAAACTGTGCCGCGCCGTGGTCCCACAGCAAATTGCTCTCGAAGGAGAGCTCCAATTGCCGGCAGGCGTCGATGAAGATGCCGCGCTGAACGAATTGCGCGAACTGGCGGCACAAAACAAAGTCGTGCGTTCCTTAATCGGCCAAGGGTACTACGGCACCAGCGTCCCCAAAGTGATCCAGCGCAATGTGCTCGAAAACCCTGCCTGGTACACGGCCTATACGCCCTACCAGCCCGAAATCTCACAAGGCCGTTTGGAAATCCTCTTCTATTTTCAAACGATGGTGGCCGAATTGACCGGTCTCGATATCGCCAACGCCTCGCTGCTGGACGAAGCAACCGCCGCCGCCGAAGCCATGGCCATCTGCGCGCGAAGCGATAAAAAGAAACGTCACCGCTTCCTGGTCTCCTCGTTGTGCCACCCGCAAACCATCGAGGTCATACAAACTCGCGCTACCCCTATGGGGGTTCAAGTCGAATTGTTCGATGAAACCAATCCAATCGGCGATTGGAACAACGTATTCGGATTGATCGTGCAATACCCGGCCACCGATGGGTCGGTCCGCGATTACGAAAGCCTCTTCGCGGCAGCCCACGAGCGCGACGTGATGTGTGTGGCGGCTACCGACTTGTTGGCCCTGGTGGTATTGGGTTCGCCGGGAAGCCAGGGGGCGGATGTCGCGGTGGGGAATTCGCAACGTTTTGGGGTGCCCCTGGGTCTGGGTGGTCCACATGCCGCATTTTTAGCGACACGCGACGCATACAAGCGAACCATGCCCGGCCGCCTGGTAGGATTGTCGGTCGATCGGCACGGCAAGCCCGCTTATCGGCTGGCCTTGCAAACGCGCGAACAACACATTCGCCGCGAAAAGGCCACTTCGAATATTTGCACGGCTCAAGCCCTGTTGGCCATCATGGCTACTCTGTACGCCTGCTACCACGGCCCGGATGGACTCCGCTCGATTGCCCTTCGCGTGCACGGTTTTACAGTGCGATTGGCGAACACACTTCGCAAGCTCGGATTTTCGCTGCAGTGCGATCATTATTTCGATACGCTGGCGATTGATGCCGGTGACCGGACGGAAGAAATCATGCAAAGCGCTGCCGATGCAGGATTCAATTTGCGGCGCCTCAGCGACCGCCAGATCGGTATCTCGCTGGATGAACGAACTACGGAAGCCGAAGTGCGCCAGTTGATGGCCGTCTTCGGCGGACAGGAACTGGCCACCGACGATGCATCGCCGCTCGACACCAACGCCTGGCGGACGGATCGTATCCTGCCCCACGATGTGTTCCACAAGTACCACAGCGAGACGGAAATGATGCGGTATTTGCGCAGGTTGTCGGAAATGGACCTCGCGCTCGACCGCGCGATGATCCCCCTCGGTTCTTGCACAATGAAGCTCAACGCGGCCAGCGAGTTGACTCCGGTCACCTGGCCTGAATTCAACGACATTCACCCGTTGGCACCGCCTGACCAATGGATCGGTTACCGCAAGTTGGTCGAACAACTCGAATCGATGCTGTGTACAGTCACCGGATATGACGCGGTGTCTCTACAACCCAATGCAGGTTCACAAGGCGAATACGCGGGGCTGCTGGCCATTATGCAATACCATGCAGCGCGGGGAGATTCGCATCGCGACGTCTGCTTGATTCCCAGCAGCGCCCATGGAACGAACCCGGCCAGCGCGCAGATGGCCAACATGCAAGTCGTGGTCGTCAAATGCGACGATCAAGGGAATATCGATCTGGCGGATTTGGACGCAAAGATTGCTCAACATGCAGGCA
>DAOLCX010000047.1:0-8943 GCA_035327685.1 Pirellulaceae bacterium
AAGGGGACACGCTTTAGCCACAACCGAAACGCTTGCCAGTAGATCTGAGTCACTACCTGAACCGTCATCAACGGATAGGTCACAAGCATCCGCGTCAAGTTCCAGGATGAGATTGGCAGCCGCTTCAGACGCATCACCACATCCAGCAAAGTGTCCGTCCCGCGTCGATTCTCAATCAACACGTCGAGCGATTCGTCCGCCAACGTAATCGACCAGAGATACTCCATGTCCATTTCCATGAATGGTGAAACATGGAATGTCTTGCGCACTCGTTCACCCTTCAGACGGTGGGCGAAGTGCCGGGGTTCCAGCAAATAGCGGTGCCGCTCACCCCAAGGAGTGTTATTGACTTCTGCAATGATGTGGGACGGTTGCTGATCTTCCGGACGTTGATAGCAAAAGAAAAACGAAACCGGATTGAAAACAAATCCGGCGTACCGCAAATGGGTCAACAGGCGCACGGGGCCCTCTGGACGCGTTCCAGACTGCGCGGCCACCCAGTCGCAGGCCGCGTCATCCAGCCGTTGATTCGGATCGCCGAAATGGTCGGACCGTCGAAACCAGGCAAGTGCCGGTCGGCGACACGACCAGGCCCAGCGCCCGGCGAACACCTGATCCAATTCAGACAAATCGAGCCACATCAAGAAGAGGCGGCTGCGAAATGAGTGCTTGATCGGCTCGCGCCGTCGATGTCGCACCCAGCCCGCGTAAATGCAGCTTTGCATGGCAACTCCCGCAAGCGATCCACGACAGCCACGGCGCTGCGCACGCCGTCCTCGTGGAAACCGCTTCCCCAATACGCTCCACAATACGATATCCCGTGATGATCAATCAACTCCCAATGCCGAGCCTGCGCTCCCTTTCGCTGAAGCGTGAAGACCGGATGATGATACGTGATGGTGCGGATGATCCGATCCGCACGGATCCGTTGCGTATCATTCAAAGTCACACAAAAGGCCCGCTCGCTTTGAATCCCTTGCAACAGATTCATGTAATAGGTCACTGTGGCTTTGCCGACATCCTCTTTCGGTGCACAATAATTCCAACTCGCCCATGCCCGCCGATTTCTCGGAAGGATGTTTTCGTCCGTATGCAACGCGACTTCGTTTCTCTCATAAGGGAACTGTGCCAGAACGGCTCGCTCGACCGGCGTGGCCTGTGTCCCCAGAATTCTCAAGGCCTGGTCGCTGTGGCAGGCCATGATGACATGGTCAAAGACTTCCGGTTCCCGCCCCAGCGTCCGCAACAGAACCCCTTCCGGTAGTCGCCGAACAGAGATCACGCGCGATTGCAGCCGAATGCGATGGCGCCAGGGTCGAATCAACTTCTGTACATATTTGTAACTTCCCCCTTCAATCACCCGCCACTGAGGGCGATCACCCAGGCTCAACAGACCATGATGCTTGTAAAACTCGACAATGAACTGCATGGGAAAGTCGCGAACAGTGTGAGTGGGGCAACTCCAAATCGCCGACGCCATGGGAAGAAAATAGTGTTTGATAAATGACCGGCTGTAATGGAACTGATTGAAGAACTGTCCCACCGTCAAATCGTGCGGTTGACTGGCCAATTGACGCTCGGCAGCACGACTGAAACGGAGCCAATGCCACAACAGATTGTAAAAACGCGGGCTCACCAGGTTGCGGCGCTGGACAAACAGGCCATTCAAATCCGCACCGCGGTACTCCAATCCAGTCCCTTGGCACCGAACACTAAATGACATCGATGTCGGCTTCGTGACGACGCCAAGTTCGTCGAGGAGACGCGAGAACAACGGGTAGTTGCGGTTGTTGTAAACGATAAACCCGGTGTCGATGCTGTAATCCCGACCGTCAAGTTCAAAGCGAACCGTGTTTGTGTGACCGCCGATGTGATTGCCAGCTTCCAGTACGGTCAGCTCGTGATCGCGATGTAACAGGTGGGCGGCCACTAATCCGGAAATACCGCTTCCCACAATAGCAATTTTCATGGTTTCAGGCCGGTCGTTCGGGACTGGAAATAAGTGTCCAGGGTTGTCATTCAATAGCTCATTTCAAAGGTCAAAAAATACAGGCAATTTCCTTGACTACCCGTTGCGCGATACGTTCGAGATTCGGTCTTACCGAAATCAAATGCGTGTTTTAACAGGTGGAGACAAAGGGACCGCGCACGGTTTGATGGTGATTTTGCGACTAAATTGCCAAAAAACGCGGCTAAAAAATCCAAATAAGTTTTTTGTGAGGAGGTGTTTTCGTGATCTCAAATGCCGTGGTTGTCAGGGGAATCGTCATCAGTGTTTTGGCGTCAGTTTCGCCAATTGTTTTTGGGCAAGAAGTTGCGGCTCCGAACCCCATTTACTGGAACCAGTGGCGCGGTCCACAGCGGACGGGGCTCGTTGATTCGGAGGTATTGTCCAGTCGAGACGACCTGCACGGTTTGATTCAAAGCTACCGCCAGGAATTAGGTGAAAGCTATTCGGGTCCGATCGTCACGCGCGACCGCATTTACACGACCGAAACCCATGCGAAGTCTGAGGAAATCGTCCGGGCTGTCGATCGCGAATCAGGCGAAACAGCTTGGCAAGCCCAATGGCCTGGGGCGCTGACCGTACCATTTTTTGCTCGCGCCAACGGCGATTGGATCCGGTGCACACCGATTTTCGACGATGGTCGCTTATATGTAGGGGGAATGCGAGACGTTCTGGTTTGTCTAAATGCCTCATCGGGGCATGAATTGTGGCGGATTGACTTTGTCAACCAATATGGCAGCCGGCTCCCTGATTTCGGATTTGTTTCGTCGCCACTCATCGATGGCCAGGCTCTCTTTGTACAGGCGGGTGCTGCCGTTTTCAAAATCGACAAGTTTTCCGGTAAGGTGTTGTGGAAGGGGATTGAAAATCAAGGGGACATGATGACCGGCGGGGCGTTCAGCAGCCCCATCATTGACACTCTATGCGGCGTTCGTCAGTTGATCGTGCAAACGCGAGAAGAACTGGTAGGTGTCGATTTGGAAAATGGATCGGCCTTATGGCGACAACCGGTTCCCCACTTTCGAGGCATGAATATTCTGACTCCCGTCGTGCGGGGGAATCAGGTCTTCACCAGTTCCTACAATCACGGAAGTTTTTTGTTTGAGATCGAGCGCGATGAAGCCAGCGGACTATGGTCCGTCAAAACCGTGTGGAATAATAAGGTGCAGGGCTATATGTCATCCCCCGTAGTGATCGATGGGCACATCTATCTGCATTTGCAAAACCAGCGGTTTACCTGTCTGAAGTGGGAAACGGGAGAAGAACGCTGGAGGACTTCACCCTTTGGCAAATATTGGAGCATGGTGGCCGCGGGGGACCGCATGTTAGCCCTCGATGAACGGGGCGAATTGCTCCTGATTCGCGCCAATCCCGAAAAATTCGAGTTGCTGGATCGCAAGAAAATTGCTGACGAGTCGACTTGGGCCCATCTGGCTCTCTATGACGACCAGGTCATTATTCGCGAACTGAAAGCTCTCTCGGTATTCCGTTGGCAATAAACGTCACGGGCCGGGGTCTGGTCCATTTGTCGGGCAAAAAAACTCGATGCGGCGAACAGTCGATGGCCGAGAACATGGGCCTGATCTCCTGGAGCCACGGCCAGCAGGGAGTGAACGATCCGTGCGGAGGCATGTTTTCTCAACCGCGAGTTTCGCATATCGTAATACGTAATGGACGATCTGTTCGCTACCGAGAATGGGCGACACCGTTCGTTTTTCAATCGTTGTACGGAGACTCGGAATCGTTCCATGCAAAGCAAAGCAAAAACAGTCAGTCAGTATTTGAAAGAACTTCCGGCCGATCGAAGGCAAGCACTGGAAGCCGTCCGCGAGGTGATCAAACGCAACCTGGATGCGGATGTCGAGGAGGGAATGAGCTATGGCATGATCGGCTATTATATTCCGCATCGAGTCTATCCGCCGGGATATCATTGTGATCCCAAACAACCACTTCCCTATGCCGGATTGGCTTCTCAAAAGAACCACATGTCCATATATCTCTGTACATTGTACGGAGATCCATCCAGCCAACAGGGGAACTTATTGAAATGGTTTCAAGCCGAATGGGCCAAGACCGGAAAGAAGCTGGATATGGGTAAGTCCTGTATCCGTTTCAAAAAACTGGAAGACCTGAACCTCGATCTGATCGGCGAATCGATACGCCGCTTGCCCAGCCATGCTTACATCGCCGGTTACGAGAAATCCTTGGAGCGCATGGGAAAAGGGGGCGCGGCATCAACCGCCAAAAAGAAGGCGGTTGCGAAGTCGGCCACTAAGGTCAAGAAATCGAAGTCGAGTCTGAAATCCAAGACCAACGGCAAGAAGGCTTCAACTACCCAGCGCGCGGTTTCACCGCAGCGCAAGAAATCCATTAAACGCCGGTCATGAATGCTGATAAGTGAAGATCCATTTCATGTGCAACGCCATCGAGCGGATTGGTTGTTCAGGGGTCGGGAGTTTTCTTAAGGTCGGGCAAGTTCCGATTTTGGTGTCAAGTCTTTCTCTGGACCTGAAAAAGACTCCCGCCTTCCTCGGTAGCACATTTCCATTCCCTATTGCCTTTGAAATGGACATTCACTAACAGAAATGAAGCTTGGCCGGATCTGATTTTGGCGATGAAGGAAACCCCCACTAGGTTTGGATTTTGCGGATTTCGATGGATTTTAGGGCCGCGCTCGTGGGCGGGGCAAAACCTATGCTAAAATGACGCTGGAGGGTACGATTCTCCAGTAGGCAGTCTTCGCGAATCCAGTTCTTGTTATTGAGGTGGTCACTATGCACATCGTATTGCGTTGCCCATGTGGAGCCAATTTGAAGGCAGACGTCAAGTTGGCTGGTCGCGAGCTGAAGTGCCCCAAGTGCCAGAACAAAATTGTGGTCCCGGCGGCCCCTCCCGAGACTCCACCGACTGAGTTAGAAGTTGTCGACCCCATGCAATTGCCGTTTGCTCCCATCTACCCGCAGCCCGGAGCCACGCCTCAGATGATGCCCGGACAACCGGTCCAACCGCAGTACGGCTATCCGCCGCAAGCCTATGCGCAGCCGGTGCGGAAACCCCAACGGCAGGTCTCGGCCAAGTCGCGAACAGTGTTTTGGGTGATCAGCGGTTCTGTGATTGGCGTCGTCTTTGTCACGGTCGTTTCCATCTTGTGGATTACATTTTCGAGTGGGAGCAACCAGTACAAGAAGTCACAAGGCAAGTTCACCATGGCCAATTCGACACCATTGATCGGTGGTGATCCGGATCTGGATAACTCAATATCGGCATCAATGGCTGGAGCTCCAGCGCAGAATAACCGATTCGATTCCGGCAAACGTGAATTGCGCGATGCGGCTTATACGGGGAGCGATCGCGACTTGGACATGGCCGATTTAATCGAACGCGTCGAACCGTCGATTGTCCGGCTGAAAGTCCGCACCTTGGATCACGAAGGAGTGGGGAGTGGATTTTTTGTTGACATGGAAGGGAAGATCGTCACGAATTTGCACGTCGTTCAAGGGGCATCGGAAGTCATGGTGAGTACTGCCGATGGCAAACAGACGCGAGCGGTGGGGTGGATCAGCTTTGATGCCGGACGCGATCTGGCGATCATTCAAGTCGATCCCACTTCGTTGAACATTGTCCCGATACCGATTGCCGCCTCGTTGCCTCGGCGCGGTGAAGAGGTGGCCGCATTTGGCGCTCCGGCCGGATTCAGCTTTTCCGCTACCAAAGGGACGATCAGTGCCATTCGGCCCGGATCGGACGTCCGCAATACGATGATGGAGTTAAGTCAAGACGACGTTTATACCTACATGGGGTACACGCCCGACATGAACTGGATTCAACATTCGGTGGCGATTTCTGGAGGGAATAGCGGTGGGCCCTTGGTCAACATGCGTGGGGAGTTGGTCGGAGTCAACACCTGGACCTATACTGCCGGGCAGAATTTGAACTTTGCGTCAACGTTGGAAGAAGTCTCCAAGATCTTCAAAGATCGCAAACAAGAAATCCGCGATTTTCAAGGCGGACGCACGTCGGAACGGCGCATCCGGTCGTTTTAACAACAACAAGGTATTCTTCACGCCATGGCTGGCTTCCCGTTCGTCGATGTATGTTTGCGCTGGCGAATTGGATTGCTGGGGATAGCGATTGTCTTGTTAGGGCTGGCGTACTTTCCGGCGCGTCGATTGGCCTTTGACCGGCGGATCGAAAGCATGTTTCGCCAGGATGATCCGCGATACCAGAGCTTTTTGGAACTCAAACAGCATTTTGGCGGTTTGGAAACATCGCTGGTGGCTTATGACGACCCCGAACTGTTTACTGAAACGGGGATGCGGCGATTGCAGCATTTTCGGGCCCGTCTTTTATCAGTTCCCGGCGTCTCCGGAGTTTTGTGTCTGGATAATGTGCGCCGTCCTCGATCGCCCCTCGACTCGCGGGCACTGGCCGATCAATTAGCGGCTGGAGATGTCTCTCCCCAACAACTGCGCGATGAAATCGTCCAATGCAGTTTGTATCGTGGTCGCCTGATTTCCGACTCCGGGAACACCGCTGTATTGTGGGTTGATTTGACCATCGACCCACATGCTCCAGTCGATCGCGCGGCGACGATTGCCGGTGTGCGGGAGGTATGTCGTCAACACGAATTGCCCGCCGTGCTGGCCGGTGGGCCGGTGTTGGTGGATGAGGTGTTTTCTAATTTGGAACGGGACGGCGTGACGTTGGGTTTGGCATCCAGCTTAATCTTGACATTAGTGATCGCGCTCTTGTTTCGCAATCTGCGGTGGGTTGTGTTGCCGTTGGCGGTGGTCCACATCACGTTGATCTGGACCAAGGCCATTCTGGCGCTCAGTGGAGCCCAGTTAAGTATGGTCAGTTCACCCCTGGTCGCGTTGGTCACCGTGATCGGTGTGGCGACGGTGGTCCACATTACGGTTCGCTTTCGCGAGGAACGATTGCGCGCCGATTCGACGATTGCACTCAGCCGTACATTGCGACACGTGGGGCCAGCTATTTTTTGGACGTGCCTGACGACCGTGGCCGGATTTGCTGCGCTATTAGCCAGTCGCGTGGCACCGGTCGCTAGTTTTGGCCTGATGATGTCATTGGGAGCCGGTTTGGTGTTTGTCGGCGCATGGTTATTGACACCCGCCCTGGTATTGTCGATTCCGAGCATCAACAATTTGCCAGGTCGAATGTGGGGAGAGGAGCGACTCAGTCGCGGTCTGCAACAACTGGTCGTGCAGATTGGGCACTATCCCGTCCGGATGTTGTCGCTGGTCACCGTGGTCGCACTGTTGGCGTCCGGGGGGATTGCTCGCCTGCAAGTGGCAACCGATTTCAACGACAATTTCCGCAAATCGAGTCCCATCGTGCGCTCGTTTGCCTTTTTGTTGGAACGGATCGAGGGGATTAACCCGATCGATGTGTTGATCGATGTCCCTGCGCTGTGGGGGCCTGAATTTCAAACCAGGCTCGCCGCCTTGCGAGAGTTGCAAACCGAATTGGAGCAAGACCCGCTAATTGCAGACACCGTCAGTGTGGCTGATTTGCTGGAATTTGTCCAAGCCGCAGTGACGTTGCCCAGCGGTGATTCGCCAGGTTTGCCTGGCAATCGGCCGCGCTGGTTACCTCGTTTGCCTCGCGAAATCCCGCCGCGGACGACGCTGGCCGTTCTCGATCTGCTGGAACCCAAGTTCATTGCCAGTCTCTGGAATCGCGACGCCAAGATCATGCGTGTCGTGGTACAGGCGCGACATGCAGACGGAGCCACCGCCAAACGCGAATTGGTCGAACGCATTGAAAGGATCGCCAAAAAACATTTTCCCGAATCGAGGACGACCGGTATCTATGTGTTGATGGTGTATCTTGTTGAGAGTCTGATGGGAGATCAGTGGACCACGTTCTTGATCTCAATTACCGCGATTCTGGCCATGATGATGTGCGCATTTCGCAGTTGGCGATTGGGTATCGCGGCACTGCTACCCAATGTGGCTCCGATTCTCATGGTCTTAGGAACCATGGGGTGGTGCGGCATGAAGATCAATATGGCCACCGCAATGCTGGCCAGCGTGTCGTTGGGGCTGTCCGTCGATTTCAGCATCCACTATCTCTCCAGATTTCAGCAAGAACTCAGAAGCGGGCGCAGCTTTTACGACGCGCTGGCGGTCGCCCACGGGGGGGTGGGCCTGGCGATGGTCCTGGCGAACCTGGCGCTGATCGCCGGTTTTCTCGTGTTGTTGCTATCGTCTTTGATTCCGACGGTCCATTTTGGTTTATTGGTTAGTGTCGCCATGATGGGCGGCCTGGCCGGAAACCTGATTGTGTTGCCCTTGCTGTTGCGATTGATGCACCGGCGCGAGAAGGACCAGGTTGGGCTGTCAGAAAGTTCCTAATTGCTTTCCGTTCGATTTTCTCGCGCACGTTCGGCCACAACGCGCTCGTGCTGTGGTCCCATTCCTTTGCCGACTTCTTGTCAATTTCCAGGAGTGTCTCGGATGTCTTGACGCTCATCCATCGAATCAACTCGGTTTGTTGGACGGCGGCGATTCCCCATTCCTCACAATCAAAGAATTTTGGCAACCGTTCACGAAATGTAGGGCGCGTGGAGCAAGTCGTTCGACAAAACTCGTTAGCTTGGACAAATCGACCTGCGACACTCACAGGGTTTCGATCTACGACAAGACGACTTGCGGAACACACCAGAACCAAGATTGACCATCAATACCGTGGATGGTTACATTCTTTCTTTGCTGTCCACATTCTCGATCACGATGGGCAAGTCTTCAGAAAGTCGCCGAATCTTGGCGGTGTGCTATCGGATGTGGGCCCCAAACCTCATCGCGCCAGGCAATACGGTCGCACCAGCCAATTGCAACTCGCGGGCCTTCAAAATGATCACCTCATACACGGACTTCCGTTGCCAGCGACCACTCTTGCCAACAAAACTCCTC
>DAOLCX010000048.1:0-8911 GCA_035327685.1 Pirellulaceae bacterium
ACTAATCGACCGGGGACGTTGAGCAACGACTTCTTTGTCAACTTGCTCGACATGGGGACCGTTTGGCACCGATCGTCACAAGACGAACAGGTCTTTGAAGGTCGGGACCGGGAGACGGGCGACGTGAAATGGACCGGGACCGCCGTCGATTTGATTTTCGGATCGAATTCACAGCTGCGGGCGATTGCGGAAGTTTATGGCAGCGATGACGCTCACGACAAATTCGTGCGGGACTTTGTGGATGTGTGGACCAAGGTGATGAACCTTGATCGATTCGATCTCGATCCAGCGGTTCGCCGTGGCGGACGGTCGGTGGTGCAGCTGCCGCGTTAGGAATGACAGGCGGTGGCAATTCTGCCGTTTGCCTTTAGAATGTTTTTCCAATGAAAAAGTTGCGGGGGCTGACGGATCGCGCCAGCCCCCTTGTTGAAAATGAGAAGGGGGATGATATGGAAACGACGATGGAATGCCCGGTGATCGGGTCCGCGAAAAAACGGCATACTGCTGCGGGCAGTTTGTCCAACCGCGATTGGTGGCCGAATCAACTGAATGTGCACATACTGCACCAGAACAGCCCGCTGTGCAGCCCGATGGGGGATGACTTCGATTATGCGGCCGAGTTCCAATCGCTGGACTTGAACGCAGTCAAACAGGACCTGGTCACGGTCTTGACCACATCGCAAGATTGGTGGCCGGCGGATTGGGGGCATTATGGTCCGCTGATCATACGCATGGCCTGGCACAGTGCAGGGACCTATCGCATCGCGGATGGACGCGGTGGAGCCAGTTCGGGAACGCAGCGATTTGCACCGCTGAACAGTTGGCCGGACAACGCGAACTTGGACAAGGCCCGCCGCGTGTTGTGGCCGGTCAAGCAAAAATATGGTCGCAAAATTTCGTGGGCCGACCTGATGATCTTGGCTGGCAACGTGGCGCTGGAATCGATGGGTTTCAAGACGTTTGGTTTCGCCGGCGGTCGCGAGGACGTGTGGGAGCCGGAAGGCGATATTTATTGGGGGCCGGAAAGCGAGTGGTTGGGAGACAAACGTTACACAGGCGACCGCGTTTTAGAAAATCCGCTGGGGGCGGTGCAAATGGGATTGATTTACGTGAATCCCGAAGGTCCCAACGGAAAACCGGACCCTCTGGCTGCGGCTCGCGACATTCGCGAGACGTTTGCGCGGATGGCGATGAACGATGAAGAGACGGTGGCCTTGATCGCCGGTGGTCACACCTTCGGCAAGACGCACGGCGCGGCGGATGCCAGCAAATATGTCGGGCCGGAACCCGAAGGGGCGAGCATCGAGGAGCAGGGGCTCGGTTGGAAAAATTCGTACGGCACAGGAAAAGGTGCTGACACGATCACCAGCGGATTGGAAGGTGCCTGGACGGCGACGCCCACGAAATGGTCCAACGGGTTTTTCGATAACCTGTTTGGCTATGAGTGGGAAGTCGTGAAGGGACCAGGAGGGTGTTGGCAATGGACACCCAAGGAAGAAGCGGCAAAGTCGCTGGTTCCGGATGCTCATGACCCGGCGAAGCGGCGCGCGCCGATCATGTTGACGACCGATATTTCACTGAGAGTGGATCCGATCTACGGGCCGATCTCGAAACGATTTCACGAGAATCCGGATCAGCTTGCCAAAGCGTTTGCCAAGGCGTGGTACAAGCTGACTCATCGCGACATGGGGCCGGTGTCGCGGCTGCTGGGGCCGGAGGTAGCACCGCCCCAGCTGTGGCAAGACCCGGTTCCCGAAGTCGACCATCCATTAGTGAACGAGCAGGATATCGCCCTGTTGAAACAGACGATTTTGTCGTCGGGACTGTCCATTTCTCAAGTGGTGACGACGGCCTGGGCGTCGGCTTCGACGTACCGCGGTACCGACCATCGTGGCGGTGCCAATGGAGCGCGGATTCGATTGGCTCCGCAAAATGATTGGGATGTCAATCAACCGGCCGAGTTGGCCAAGGTGTTGAAAGTCCTCGAATCAATTCAGAGTGAATTCAATCGTTCGCAATCGGGTGGCAAGAAAATCTCCTTGGCGGATTTGATTGTGTTGGCCGGTTGTGCGGGAGTGGAAGAGGCCGCGAGGCGGGCGGGACATGCTGTGCAGGTGCCGTTTTCACCGGGCCGCACGGATGCCACTGCCGCGATGACCGATGTCGATTCGTTTGCCGTCCTCGAACCGACGTCGGATGGTTTCCGCAACTATTTGCGAAAGGATCACGATCGACCGGCCGAGGAGTTGTTGATTGATCGAGCTCATTTGCTGACGTTGACAGCGCCAGAGATGACGGTGTTGGTGGGCGGGCTGCGAGTGCTCAGGGCAAACCATGGCCAATCCAAACTGGGCGTGTTGACTCAACGGGCTGAAACACTGACAAACGATTTCTTTGTCAACTTGCTCGACATGAGTACCGAGTGGCGGAAATCCACACAGTGCGACCATTTCTACGAAGGGGTCGATCGGACTTCCGGGCAAGTCAAATGGACTGGCAGTCGCGTCGATTTGGTGTTCGGTTCGAACTCGCAATTGCGAGCTATCGCTGAAGTCTATGCGTGTGCCGACGCCCAGGACAAATTCGTCCTCGATTTCGTGGCGGCCTGGAACAAGGTGATGAACCTTGACCGTTTCGACTTGAAGCGCACAGGTCGCGATTGACGATTCGAGGATCTCGCGGAGCGTCAATCGTAACTGGAAGGTCAGCGCGCCCCCCAGTGCGGGACTGGGGGCGAAGCGCCGAGCGATTTTCCACGCGCAACCATTCTCAAAGTGGGCTCATGCCCGATTAGAAAACTAGCTTTGAATGCATTTGATTTTAGGATTAGCCGAATGGCGTTGGCCACGGTTTGTAAAAACCGGGGCTATCGCCCAACGGCACATTCGGTCAACCCTAGTATTTAGAGCCAATCTGAAAACCGGGCTTCCGCGTTGGCCAAAGGTTCACTCGCTTGCGCTTCGCGCTTGAAATGTTACCGTTCACGGTATTCATGGCCAAACCTGGTTCTGGTGCGTTCCGCAAGGCGACTTGTGGTCGATCGCAACGCCGTGAGTGTCGCAGATCGATTCGTCCAAGCTTACGCGAATGGTCGATCGACTTGCTCCACGCATCCTGCATTTCGTGAACGTTTGACTTGCAATTTGGGTTCTGGGATAGGCACTTGGCTGGAACCAGGCATTATGTGACTGGCGAGGCCAGGCCTTTAAACCCATTCCCCAGAAGGGGTGAGGTATTCAACCTGCCCGACGTTAGGAATCAATCTTTCTCAGGCGCCAGGTATCGCGCCACAGGCAGCCGGCCCAGGACAGCCCTACGCCGAAACCAACCAGCATGTGCCACGGATGCGGGTCTAATTCACCCGCGTCGCGTAGTTCCTGGATCAAGATTGGCAGTGTGCAGGAGACGGTATTCCCCACATGTTCCATGCGGATCGGCATCCGCTGCGGCGGCACATTTAATGCTTTTCGCAGGTGATCGAGCAGCTTAAACGTGGCCTGATGAAACAAGAGTTTGTCGAAGCCGGCGAGGTCGATGCCACCGGCCTGGCAAACCGCCTCCACAAGTTGTGGGATGCGCGTCAACGAAAACTCGATGATCCCTTGCCCGTCCATATAGAGAGGCGATTTCCACCGCCGCCGACCCCGCGCTTGAATGGCATGTTGTGGTGGCCGCAAACCTCCATCGGCAAACAGCATATTGGCACCGGAGCCATCCGTTCCCATTTGGAATGCGGTAAGTGACTGCTCCGGCTGAGCTTCTATTAAAGTCGCCGTGGCGGCGTCACTGAAGATCGGTCGCAAACTGCGATCGTCGGCGTCGATGAATTTCGTATAAGTCTCGCCCGTCAACAATAACACTCTCCGGGCGACGCCGGTACGAATCAGCCCGTCAGCCAGATTCAATCCATAGACATAGCCGCTGCAGCCCAGATTAAAGTCGAGAGCGCCGATATTAGTTCGCAGCCGCAGCCGGTTCTGTATCAAACACGCGGTCGTCGGAAGCGGGCAATCGGGGGCTTGGCTGCAGAACAAGACATAATCGATACTGTTCCGTTCAATGCTGTGGTTCGCGAACAGCTTCTCGGCTGCAGCGACGGCCAAATCGGAGGCGCATTCGTCGGGGGCGGCCACATAGCGCCGTAAGATACCCGTCCGCGCACCGAGCTCGTCCATATCCCAACCTGGCTGGATGGCTTGAAGGTCATCATTCGTTTCAACTTTGGCAGGAAAGTGGACAGCGATGGGGCCAATTTCAGCAAAGGTCAAGTCGCCCGCAGTGCGGCGTGTCACCGATAAATCCTCGTGGTCAAGTCGCTTTCCTTGATCGAAACCACAATCATAGCTGAGGGGATGAATGGCGAAAAGGACAGAAGAACGCACGCCGCCAAACGCGGTATTCGCGGGGGAATTGGAGGCTGACAAATAGACAGGGGCCGATTTTACTCGGCCCCCGTCGGATCGGTTTCGATCAGTGGCTTTACGATGACATGGTGCTCGACAAGTCACCTTGTAAGAACACAATGCCGATGAGAATGATCACATTCACCGCAAACGCCCCCAGCAGAATCGCCATTCCGTAGAGCCAGGTAATTCCTGATACACCTCGACCTTCCATTTGTTGGTAGGCATCGGCGAATTGGCGGCGGGCCGCAGTCTGAGCCAAAAAGGCCATGAAGCCATACCACCCAAAACACAGATGTGACGGCAGGTTGGCCAACGTGGCAATCACCAGGAACGCCAGTTGCAAACTGACAAACAGCCCGATCCATCCGGCAATGCGAGCGGTTCGATGCGGGTGGTTCAGACGCAATTCGTTAATCACTCCCATCGCCGCGGTTGCCAGGCCGCCGCTGAAGAAGCTGACCAAACCCATCGCTCGGACGGAGAACAATTGGGGTACCGATTCTTGGACTTGGGTCGCGTTGCCAGTACTTCGCCGATCGGATGCGGCATGGCTTCGAAAATTGTTTGGAATCAAGATACCGGAATTCGTTGTCGTTGACATTGTTTGCGCCTTTGTTTCGAAAATTGAAAACTTGTTTGGATCGTCGATTCGGGCGAACCAGGCCGCCCACACCAACCCATATCGCGGTGGGCAAAACTTGTGACAAAGATTTTTGCAGATTCGTGAAACTGGCCGAAAACGCATGAGGTTCGGCGGTTCATGGCATGAATCAGGTCCGAGCAGCCATTCGGTGGACTGTTTTGCCGTGGAAAATGGTGGCGGATGCCGAGATCGCGGACTCGCCGCTTTTGAAATTTCGAGAATGCAATTCGCCTTTGACATTCCCGCGTTTACAGATTGGTTTCGCGAACTGCGAAACATCCGATTAAGAGCTTATCCCGAAAGTTGAGTCAGTGACACTCACAGGGTTTCGATCTACCACAGGACGACAGGCGGAACGGACCAGAACCAAGCCTGGCCATGAATACCGCGAACGGCCACTAAGTTTTTTTCATTCGTTTTCTTTTCTTGTTGGCGCGGACCCAAACGGGCAGAATCCACAAGTAGGCTCCCGTGAGCCAAAGTACCAACAGAATCAGACCATTGGGGAGAAAGACCCACAACTTGGCCCAGTCGCCAAAGAACGTGCCGTCATGCAACGACTCGATGAGGTCCGATCGCCGGTAGGTTGAAGAAAGAACCTCGCCATTGGCCATGTTAATTTGAAGTTCCCAACGATTTTGGCAGATCAATTTGGCGATCCCGCGTTTGGGTTGGACATCAATGCGATCAAAGTCGCGCCATTCGCGGACATTGGCTTCGGGGACGGACCGGGCGATTTCCAGGAGCTGTGGCCAATCGATGACGGGGGTGGTTCCAGTACCGCGCTGGGTCGGCGGCTGGACCCAGGCGAACTGTTTTTTGACTTGCAGCAGCAAGCCGGTAACGATCACCAGCCCGACGGGAATGAGAATAATAATCGCTCCCCAGCGGTGCAGTTTTCGGGATACTCGGCTCAGCGGAGGCGACATGTCAATGCTCGTCGATTTGCGGGTTCCATCAGTTCAGGGGGCATCGCCAACTCAATCGCCAATTCGCACAAAAACGCCGCGTTACTTTCGACAGCAGATCATATAGAAGGAACGTGATCGATTAAACCCGGCAAACTTGTTTCATAGGGTTCAAAATCGCGAAAACGTGAACTATGCTGGCAGTAGGGAAGCTGCGGATTGGGGACCGATGGCTGGCCCAAACTTGGTTGGCCCGCGGCAAGCTGGTCGAGGCAGGGTCGCGCGGCGTCTGTTCTTGTAATGAGCCTCGGTCATCGCGATACGAAAAGGTACATTGTCATTTTTCTGGGAATAGCATCATGAGATGGTTTGGACGTTTGTGTGTTGCGACAGTTGTGGGGAGCATCCTCGCGATCAGTGGAGGTCTGGCGGCGCTGGGACAAGAAGCGCCGAGTCTTCCAGAGGGCTGGACTTCTCAACTTCGCTGGCGGGCGATTGGACCGGCGAACATGTCGGGCCGGATCACGGCGATTGCGGTTTACGAAAAAGACCCCTATACCTGGTGGGCGGCGACGGCCTCCGGGGGGTTGATCAAGACCACCAACAACGGAATGACGTTTGTCCATCAATTTGACGACCAGCCCACAGTATCCATCGGCGATGTGCAGGTGGCTCAATCCGATGCGAACATCGTGTGGGTGGGGACCGGCGAAGCGAATCCGCGCAACAGCGTGTCGTGGGGAGACGGCGTTTACAAATCGACTGACGGCGGCAAGACCTGGAAGAATATGGGGCTGCCCGGTTCTTATCAGATCGGCCGGATCGCGATCCATCCAAACGACCCCAACATCGTTTACGTCGGCGCCTTAGGTCGATTGTGGGGGCCCAACGAAGAACGGGGTTTGTACAAAACCACAGACGGCGGTGAAACCTGGGAGCGCGTCCTGTATGTCGATGACAAGACGGGTGTGATCGATGTCCAAATGAATCCGCACAACCCCGACGAGTTGATCGTGGCGACATACGAACGACTCCGCGATGGGTTTGATGGGAACGACCCCGTCAAGAAGTACGGCGAAGGTTCCGCCATTTACCGAACTCGAGACGCAGGTCAGTCCTTTGAGAAACTGACTCAAGGCTTGCCCACAGTAAAACTGGGGCGCGTCGGATTGGAATACTACCGCGCGGATCCGAAGTTTATCTACGCGATTATCGAAACTGAGAAAATCGGTCAGCAACCGACGGAAGTTCCTTTTTTGGGAATCACGGGCGAAGACGCCGAAGTGGGGGCCAAGATTACGGATGTCACGCGGAATGCGTCGGCTGCCAATGCCGGCGTTCGTACCGGCGATATTGTGTTGATGGTGGATGACCAGTTGATCACCAAGTACGACGAGTTGGTGCAACTGATGCGCAATAAGGCGATTGGCGATGAGGTGAAATGGAAAGTGATCCGCAATCGAGAACCGGTCGAAGTCAGCGTGACGCTCGCCGCCAGGCCTCAGGGTGCCGGTGGCCGGAATCCATTCACGGGGACTTTGGGGGGCCAGGCCGAGAACGTGCAAGACCAACAAGGCCCGATGGGTTTTGAGTACGGCGGCATTTACCGGTCTTCCGACGGAGGCGACACTTGGGAACGGATTAATACGCTCAACCCGCGCCCGATGTACTACAGCCAGATTCGCGTCGATCCAACTGACAACAGCCGCATGTATTGCTTGGGAACTTCGCTCTACCGTTCCTTTGACGGGGGCACGACGTTCCGCGCGGATGGGGTCACCAGCGGCATCCATGTCGATTTCCACGCTTTATGGATCGATCCGCAAGATACGCGGCACATGATTATCGGCAACGATGGCGGCGTGTATGTGACGCATGACCGCATGGCGAGTTGGGATCATTTGTCGCACGTCGCGATCGGACAGTTCTATCACGTGGGAGTTGATACGCGACGAAACTACCGGGTGTATGGCGGCTTGCAAGACAACGGCAGTTGGGGCGGGCCTCATCGCGTCGGCAATGGCAATGGGCCTGTCAATACGGATTGGTTCAGTGTCGGTGGGGGCGACGGCTTTGTCACCTTGGCCGATCCCGATGACCCGGATCAGATTTACTTCGAAAGCCAAAACGGCGGTATGGGCCGGATCAACTTGCGGACGGGCGAGCGGGGATCGCTGAGGCCGCAACAACAGCGAGGGCTGACCTACCGGTTTGACTGGAAGACGCCCTTTATTCTGTCGCCGCACAACTCGCGAATTTTTTATTCTGCTGGAAACTACGTGTTCCGGTCAGTCAGCAAAGGGGACGCCATGCAAGTGATCTCGCCCGAGATCACCAACACAAACCGTGGTGCGGGAAGCGCTTTGTCCGAATCACCTTTGCAGGCCGGAGTGATTTACGCTGGTACGAATGATGGAGCGGTGTGGGTAACCCGCGATGGCGGCCAGAACTGGACAGCGATTTACTCTGCGAAAGAAGCCGCCCAGGAGCCCCCAACAGAAGAGCCGGAAACGAAAGAGGACGCGACCGAGCCGCCGAAACAGGAGCCCCCGGCAACCCCCACGCCCCCCAGCGACCCGATCAGCGGGCAATGGACGGCGCGGGCGACGGGCGAGCAGGCTCGACCTGGCTTGGCGAATTTCGAAGCTGAGTTCACTTTGCAGGAAGATGGATCGGTCGTCGGAAAACTGACGACGCGACGCGGTGACACCGTGATCGACCAAGGCAAGTTCAATCGTGAAACGGGCGAGTTGACTTTTGCGGCGACAGGCCCTCGGGGTGAGTCGCAGTATAAGGCCACATTGAAAGATGGCGCTTTGGAGGGAACCACCCCCCTCCCTGACGGAGAAACGACGATTGCTTTCCGCGCCGAGCGAAACCCCCCGAGTGCCAATGATGCCAAGCCTGAGTATCCAGAAACCGCCGCACTCATGGCGGCCTATCAACAGTCGGCT
>DAOLCX010000049.1:0-8846 GCA_035327685.1 Pirellulaceae bacterium
CCCGTTGTCGGAGCGCGTCGCGAATTTCGGTCAACAATTGGATGTCGGCCGGCGGGGCAGGGGGCGCTGCCGCTGCTTGTTCCTTCTCAAAGCGTTTCTTGACGGCATTCATCGCCTTGATCACAAAAAATATCGCGAAGGCGACAATCAGAAAATTGAGTGTCGCTTGGATAAACGCTCCGTACCGGATGGGGACCTCCGCCGCTTCCTCGATCACCGAACCATCCGGTCCTGAAATCGCTGGGACTTGAAGTTTGAACGCCAGATCGGTGAAAGCCTGACCACCAATCAGGTATCCAACCGGTGGCATCAGGACATCGTTGACCAGCGAATTGACAATCTTGCCAAACTCGGCACCGATGATAATCCCCACGGCCATATCGACCACATTGCCGCGCATTGCAAAATCTTTGAATTCTTTGAGCAGTCCCATGAACATCTCCAATTTCTGTGCATTGACCAGTTTCTAACATATCGCTGTTATGCGGGGCAATCGGCGCACGATGTGCGTCATGTCGGTTGAGGGTATCCCAATGGCTTGGGAGCAATCCTGTCCCGCGTGGGAACTATCATCCGAATTGGCTTGTGGAAGATCAATATCAATTCAGGAGCGGAGGTTCCTGCGAACCGGCCCAGCAAACCGTTTGATCGGTGTCTTGCATGACGGCGCAGTCAAACCTGTCGACTTGAAACGCGAGCGCCGACTGGGTGAATGGGCAACAAAGTTAATGGATTGCCGTGGAGCGTCTTGACAACATGCTATGGTCGCACGGCCTTTTTTCCACGTTTTGTGCGGGCGATCGCTTGGCGGCGCGCGTTCTTCTTCTTTTGGCTGCCAGATCGCTTTTTGGTTCCGGCCCGGCGTGTCGAAACTCGGGCGGCGATTTTTTTGGCAGCTCGAAGACTTGGTTTCGGCTCGGTCTGTTTGAGGGCACCAGCCTTGCGCGGCGTTTTTTTGTTGGGAGCCTTTTTTGCAGTCGCGGTCTTAACAGGATTTCGGGTAACGACTTTTTTTGTTGCCATAAATCTTGGACTCCCAGGATTGCTAAATTCATGAAGTACTTGGCTTACCCACACGACGTTGACGTCGGCTCAGTATAACATCTTGCTCCGATATCTGGGGTCAGCATGTCCCAGGCCGACCCAGCAGCCATCGGTCGAAACAGTCACTGTCCCTTATGTCAGTGAACGGGCACTTTGCGCTGCCAGTCGCACGAGGGTTCGCACGAAACAACCACTGGCGCCGGCGTCGATCCAAGCGTTGGGCTTTTCGGCGAATGCCGGGCCGGCGATATCGATGTGTACCCATGGCGTACCCTCGACGAATTCCTCCAGGAATTTCGCCGCGGTGATTGCTCCACCCCAGCGACCGTCGCCGACATTCTTGATATCGGCCACCGGGCTTTTGATCAATTCGGCGTACTCTGCGAACATGGGGAGTTGCCACAGCGGTTCGCCCACCTCTTCAGCAGCGTTTGCGACTTGCTGATACCAGTCTTCGTGGTTGGTAAAACCGCCGGCCACGTTTCGGCCTAGAGCTACCATGCAGGCCCCCGTGAGCGTTGCCAGATCGACGATTCGCGCCGCGCCGCGCTCGACCGCCACTTTGAGCACATCAGCCAAAACCAATCTTCCTTCGGCGTCCGTGTTGTGGACCTCAATGGTCTTGCCGCTGCGCGCGACCAAGACATCGCCCAGCTTATAACTGTTGCCGCTGACCATATTCTCCACCAGCCCGCAAAGCCCAACGACGTTCACAGGCAGTCGCATTTGGGCGATCGCCGACATGGCCCCCAGCACTGTGGCCGCCCCCGACATATCGCATTTCATATCGAACATGGCATCGCTGGGTTTCAGCGACAGACCGCCCGAATCAAAGGTGACACCCTTGCCGACCAACGCCAACCAGGGCTTGTCGTTGCTTGTCCCTCGATGCCGCAACATGATCAACCGAGGTGGCCGAACGGAGCCCTGAGCGACCGCCAATAACGCACCGCAGCGTTCTTGGTGCAGCCGATGTTCGTCCCATTCTTCGAATTCCAACCCCCGCTCGGTCGCCATGCGCCGGGCTTCATCGGCGAACGATTCCGGGTAAATTTCAGCGGCGGGAGCATTGATCAGCCGCCGCGTCAGATTCATTGCCTTGCCGAGAATATCCCCCGCTGGAATGTCGTCGCGGGCTGTTTCCGAGACGACCAATTCTGAAATGGGAAACAACTTGCGTTGCTGGCGGTAAAGGTCCTGGCCCACGCAGCCAATATGAAACCCACAAATTGCTTCTGCGTGAGGGGGCAAGTCGAGGAAGTTCGCCACCCGGTTCCGCTGCTTTGCCGCCAGGACTTTCGCTGCAGTTCCGGCGGCTCGAAACGCTAATCCAGCAGAGGGTTTCGCCGAACCCAACCCGACGACTACGACCACCTCGGCGCGCACACCGGGGACACCCAACAATCGCGTGCAAGACAATTCGCCGGCTGCGACCTCGCCGGCACCAATCATCCGTTGCAGAAATCCGTTGGATGCCTGATTGATTTCAGCGGCGGGGCCACTCAGCGGCTCGCCGTCGCGAATACTGATGACGACCGCGTCAGCGTCAATGCGAGTAACGGATTCTGTAGTAGTAGTGATCTGCATAGTCATCTCATGCGCTAAATGTGTTCAGGACTCGATTCTATCCCGATTGCCAAAATGAGGGTAGGCGTCTGGGTGAGTGCCAGAAGATGGTTTGGCCAATGAACCAATTGGGAATGACCTGCGCGCGGCGGCCAATCCTGATTGCCGGATTGGTTATTGAGGCAGGATGCGTTACGGTATTCTAAGGTGTCGTAAGATGGCAAACATACTGAGACGTGGGCATTCGCAGGTTGCCGAACATGGGTTATCGCACGCTGCGGCAATGTGTCGCCGATCTGGAGCGGCACGGCCATTTGATTCGCCTCGAAGAGCCGGTCGATCCTCATTTGGAGGTAGCTGAGATCCAGCGACGATGTTATGCGTCGCAAGCTCCTGCGGTTCTTTTTACAAAGGTGCGTGGTTGCCAGTTTCCGTTGTTGGGAAATTTGTTCGGTACCTTGGATCGCGCGCGCTTTATTTTTCGCGATACGATTGAGTCGGTGCGCCGCGCGATCGAACTGAGAATTGATCCGACTCAGTTTTGGAGAAAACCCGCCCGCTATTGGCGGGCGCCGATTACCGCACTCCACATGCGTCCCAGGCGCCGCCAGAGCGGGCCGGTACTCGCACGTCCGATTGCGACCGATCAGTTGCCTCAAATTGTTTCCTGGCCTCAGGATGGTGGGCCGTTTATTACGCTGCCGGCGGTCTTTACCGAAGATGCGCGGCGACCGGGTTTGATGCATTCCAACCTGGGGATGTACCGCGTGCAATTGGCGGGGAATGAATACGAACCCCGGCGCGAGGTGGGCCTGCATTACCAGATTCACCGGGGAATTGGAGTGCACCATCGCGCGGCATTGGAGAATGGAAAGCCGTTTCGCGTCAATGTGTTTGTCGGTGGGACACCGGCGATGATCTTGTCGGCCGTCATGCCGTTACCGGAAGGGATGAGTGAACTGGGGTTTGCCGGAGCATTGGCCGGACATCGGATCGAAATGATCCCGCAACTCGACGGCAGACCGCATGTCTATGCGCAGGCTGACTTTTGCATTCAGGGGACCGTCGATCCGCAGCGGGAGAAGCCTGAAGGACCATTCGGCGATCACCTGGGGTACTACAGTTTGCAACATGACTTTCCCGTCTTACAGGTCGAACGAGTGACACACCGACCGGACGCCATCTGGCCGTTCACGGTCGTTGGGCGACCACCTCAAGAGGACACAACCTTCGGCGAGTTGATTCACGAGTTGACTGGTCCCGTGTTGCCCACGGTGTTGCCGGGCGTGAAGGAAGTCCACGCGGTCGATGCCGCGGGCGTCCATCCGTTGCTGTTGGCGATCGGGAGTGAGCGATATGTACCCTACCGACCCACGGAGCGTCCGGCCGAGTTGTTGACGCAAGCCCACGCGATACTGGGGCAAGGTCAACTGTCGCTGGCCAAGTATTTGTGGATTCTCGATGGAGCCTGCGATCCGGAATTGCGTGCGCATTATGTCGAGCGATTCTTCAGGGTCTTACTGGAACGAGTCGATTGGCAGCGCGATATCCATTTCCAAACAAACACGACGATCGACACGTTGGATTATTCGGGGAGTGGCTTGAATGAAGGCTCGAAAGTTGTGATTGCAGCCGTAGGCGGTTGGCGCAGGCACTTACCGCATGAAGTTCCGTCGGATATTCGGTTGCCGCCGTCTTGGAGCGAGCCGCGCGTTATTTTGCCCGGCGTGGTGGCAATTCGTGGACCGAAGTGTTTTGCCCATCGCCGCAGCGACCCTCAGTTACAAAAGTTGATGGAGTCTATTCCGGCCAGCGACCCTTTGAATCAGTTTCCGCTATGGATTCTCTGCGATGACAGTGAGTTTACCAGCCGGAACTTGAGCAACTGGTTATGGGTGACGTTCACGCGCAGCAATCCAGCGACAGATATCTACGGTGTGCAAGAGTTCATTGACGACAAGCATTGGGGATGTCGTGGAAGCCTGTTGATAGATGCCCGTTACAAGTCCCAATTGCCACCGCCCCTGGTGGAGGACCCGCAAGTCAGCGCTCGAGTCGATGCTTTGGCCGCGCAGGGCGGGCCATTATCAAAATATTTGTAGTGCAATGAAGTCAATGGACGTGGCAGGAGGGCGGGAGTCTTTTTCAGGGTATTCGGAACTGAATTTGTATTTTGAGTATTGCTGAATAACCTAAATGCAACTTCCGACCCCTCTTGCTGCGAACCCCTGCGCAGCGTCACTTGGGCTGCATTCGACGTGCAGTGATGGACGCGATACAATGAGTAGGTTCCGAGATTCAGTGGAAGTCGATCCATGAACGCACAATCTACCGCGCCGCCTGTATTGGACGTCGAAGCCATTCGCGCCGATTTCCCAATTCTGCACCAGACGATCCATCGTCAGCGGCCGCTGGTCTATTTTGACAATGCTTCGACGACGCAGCATCCTCAGGTAGTGATCGACGCGATGCAGCAGATGTATCAGCATCACTACGCCAACGTCCATCGGGGGATTCACTATTTGAGTGAACAAGCTTCGGGTGCGTATGAGCAGGCCCGCGAGACGATCCGGAATTGGATCCACGCTCGGCATCTGCACGAGATCATTTTTACGTCGGGAACCACCGCCAGTATCAATCTTGTGGCCAGAGCTTGGGGTGATCAGAACGTCGGGGCAGGGGATGAGATTCTGCTGACGATTGCGGAACACCATTCCAATCTGGTCCCTTGGCAACAATTGGCGGAACGCCGCGGGGCGCGGGTCATTTTCTGCGAGTTGACATTCGAGCCGGAAGCCGATCTGCAGACATTTCGGCGATTGTTGACGCCCAAAACTCGCATCGCTCCCTTGACTGCCGTATCCAACGTGTTGGGATATCGATTGCCGATCAAATCCATGATTGCCGCCGCGCATGAGGTTGGAGCCAAGGTCTTGGTCGATGCGGCGCAACATTCCCCACATGAGCCGACGGATGTCGCGGACTGGGATTGCGACTTCCTGGCATTTAGTGGTCACAAGATGTTGGGGCCTACCGGGATCGGCATTTTGTATGGAAAAGAAGCGTTATTGGATTCGATGCCGCCGTTCATGGGGGGGGGAAGCATGATTCACTCGGTGACGCGCGCCGGTTTTACACCGGGCGAATTGCCCGCCAAGTTTGAGGCTGGCACACCGCCCATTGTGGAGGCCATCGGGTTGGCCGCGGCGATCCGTTATTTGGACGAAGTTGGCTTAAACCGCATTGCCGAGCATGAACGTCGATTGACGCGGCAGGCGCACGAACGACTCAACGCCTTGGACGGTATTCGCATCTTGGGTTCCACTTGTGAGTACAAGAGTGGCATCGTCGGTTTTTGCGTGACCGGCGCATCGCACTTTGACTTGGCGGTGCAACTGGATTTGCGCGGGTTTGCGGTGCGCCTGGGGCACCACTGCGCGATGCCCCTGCATGAGTTTCTGGGCTGCCACGACAGTCTTCGAGCCAGCTTTTATTTGTACAATTCGGCGACGGAAGTGGATGATTTCGCGGACGCCTTGGTTGGTTCGTTAGAACGCATAAGGACCTAGCGTAGGTACAGTAGGTCAGGCTTTCCAAGCCTGTCAGGCGTTATCGCGTCTCCTCCACACCCTGGTGATCGTTGACGGATGACGATTCGGTTTGTTCGGCAGTGGGAACCGCTGTTTCCTCGTCCGTGGTCGGTTCACTTTGTGGCGCCGGGAGTTGCCACTCCGACAGCATCTCCAAGATGCGGCTCTTGGCCATGATCCAGAACCCTGCGGAAGCGGAACCAATTAAACCGGTGATCCCGAGCAGAAAGTTCAGATCGCCAGGATTCTGGCTGAATGCCATCAAGCCCAGCGAACAGATCAACGTTGCCGAGCACAACAGCGCATTCGTCAATTTGGTTTTTGTTCGCTTTTTGTCGGCAAATGTTTGAATAGCGCTTTTTGTGGATTGATTGGCCAGATCACGCAGTGTCTGAAGGTTGACTTTCCGCTCGGGAAATTCGCAATGCGGAACGAACTCTTCGTCGGTCATTGGTCGTCGGTCAGTGACGTTTTCTGTTTCCAACACTGGGGTGGTCTCGTCGGAAGGCGCAGGTATTGTTTTGCCCGTGCTGGAGGCTGAACCTGGTTGAATATTGGCGGGTATCGGCGAATCGACTTGAATATTGAGTCGCGAGAAGAACTTGGCCATGTAACTGGACACATCTTCGTGGCTAACCTCTGCGCCCGCGGGTGGAGAGGGAGCGGTCATTTCTTCGGATTGAATGTCGCGGGTTCCTGCTTGGGGACTCCAGCCCACTTCATCAACAAACGACGGTTGGTGCAGGCTGGCAGTGGCCTTATCCAGAACGTCTTCCGTATCGTCGAAGGCCTCAGGTTCGGTGTCGTAATCTTCGCAGGTGGGCTGATTGCAAGCGTCATCCAGATCGACGCAAGTTGCGGCTTGTGGCTGGCATTCACCGTCGCCTGGGAACGTTTGGGTTTCGTTCAACATGGAGTCCTTCCATGCCAACAGGTTGTTCCGCAACGTGTCAAGATCTTCCTCGTGTGCGCTGCTTAATTCCATCGGCGCTTCGTCATCAGTCGATTCGGTTTCCTCACGATCTGCTGTGCTTGTCGATTGTAAAGGAACAGAGACTGCTTTGGCCGGTGTCCAACCGATGGTTTCGGATGGGCACGGTTCCACGTGCCCATGATCTTGGCAAGAGTCGGTGACATCATCCGTCACCACTTCGTCTTCGAAGTCCGACGCAGGCCAATGTTGCGTGGCCTGATCTGCGGCAGCAATATTCAGCTCTTCGTTCAACGACGTCGCTGATGCTGAACGGCAGTCTGAAATAGACTCGTCGGCGGGTACTTCGTCCAACACTGTGGGTTGGTTGGTGATGTCCAGCGGACGCGGTTGAGCTTCAATCCATTGGGATGTCAACGACTCCACACAGTTTGCCAGTCGATTGAGGCGCAGATGGATTTCATCTTGCCAGGCGCGATCGAGCTGACTTTGGCGATTGGTCATGCGTCGCAGTTCGCGGCGCAGACGGCGCCATGTGCGAGGGCGTCGCGAAGGCGTCGTTCCTGACTCGGCGGAGGTTGAAGTTGACGTGGGTTGAGCCGTATCGTGATGGGCATTTGCATGGGCCTGGCTTTCGCCCGTGGCGGGGTGTTGAAAGCCGAAGCCAATCTGGGCGGAAAAGCGAGGATGGAACAGTTCGTCGCCGGGCTCAAGCGAATGGGTATCCGCGACGACACCATTGACATTAACATCATCGCCAAGCGCACGCAGCATCACGCCCCGCGGACCTTGGATGAATAATAGCTGTGGATAATCGGCCTCATCTTCGGCTGGCCAGCGCAACAAGAGTTTACGGTCATGAATCGTCAAGGCATGGCCTGCAAATGGCCCGCGACGCCAGTTCAATACGAGTGATCGAGATGCCGAATCGGTCAATGTGGTCACGAGAGGGACTCCTGGATGTTAATTGTGACAAGCAATGGTTAGGTCGCAAATCGTGAGTGGTCAATCGGGAATGCACCGGATGGACAAAAAGCTGTTGTCCAAGGTAGGGCCATGAGAAGCAACTCCCGACAGGTGTGTCACCGACAGGCAGGATACGCGCATCATGCTGGTTGTAGCGACGGGTGATACCGGGCAGCAGGGATTTTTTGACTCGGCAAAAAAAATGTGCTGCGCGTTCTGCGCTTGTTCTATAGTTTTGAAGAGTCCAGCAGGCGCCGCGCCGCGTGCGCCGTTGCTCTTTTATTTGGAGACCCATTGACCTAGCGCAAGAAAGAACCCCTGCGATGGCCCGAAAAGACGCACTTCAACGAATTCGCAACCAACTAGTCGCTCGTCGTGAAGCGTTGCGACAGACATTGGCTGGAGATGACAGCTTATTGCGGCAATTGAATCAAAGCTCCGGCAGCGACGTGATCGACTTTGCGTCCGATTCAGCCAATGGCGAAATCAGTTCGCAATTGGCAGAAGTGGCCACGCGCGAACTGGCCAACATCGAATGGGCGTTAAAATTCATGTCGGCTGGTAAGTACGGCAAATGTGAAGCCTGCAATGCCAATATTCCGCTGGCGCGATTGGAAGCTCTCCCTTATGCCACATTGTGCATCGATTGCCAGCGGGAACTGGAAGCCCAGCGCCGCGACGGGCGAATTTCCCCCGACTGGAGCAAAATCCTCGAACGCCCGACCGACGATCTGCGTATCACCGATCTG
>DAOLCX010000050.1:0-8813 GCA_035327685.1 Pirellulaceae bacterium
CCAGCATGCTTGTCCAACAAGATTTTGGATAGCTGCGATATGGCTCGCGACTTTTGAGGCGCCAACCCGCATGGCCGAATGATGTCTTCGATTTTGCCAACCGGCAACCGAGCCATAGCCTGAGGCGTGTTGGCCTTGGCGAACAGCTTGGGTGTGACCTGGTTGACTCGGACATCGGTGCATTGGGCACTCAACAGTACGGCAATCAACAATGTGTATGGATCGACATGGTCCAGCGGGATCGACACATCCGGATAAAGCCGGTCAAGTTCATTTTGAACCAATTCTGCACGCTGCATTTTGTTCATGTTTTAACTGCCGAGCAAAAACCATTTGTGAGTTAACGGACGCTAAGTTAACGACGATACGCCATTTGACGACAATCTGAACGGCATGTTTAGGTGACGAACCTAGAACAAACTCGATTGCCAGTACATTGTGATAGCCTTGAATCTCGGGGCAGCGCGTCAAGTTTCCGCCGCTTGGGATAGCGACGGCTACATAAGCAGGTCAGCCTGTCCCAGGCTGGCGCGGCATCCAAATTTAATTGTCCCAGGTTCACAAAGGCACTATCAAGATTTCATTCTGGGGTTTGTTCAATGCAATAGGAGTTGCACACTGGCTGGAATTCAGATTGAAGTTGTTGAAGAATTCAAACTTGGCAATAGCCGAATTCCGTTCAGTACAACCCTGATGTGTCCAGTGCCATCCTACTTGCCGAAATTGCTTTTTAGCGTTCGCACCGTTAGAACCGGCCTGGAATGGGAACTGGACCGGGGTCGAAATCGTGTTGCTGGAAGTCTTCCGGACCCAATCGCGTATCATCCGCCAATAAGTCATCCCACTTGATCAACTGGCCAGTGTAGCAAGCTTCCCGCCCCATGATGGCCATCAACGTGCTGAGCGACATGTAATTTCCGTTGTTGATCGGTGTCCCTTCGCGAATGCTCCGAAACAGGTACTGGTGTTCGACGTCATACATACTCGGTTTTGGGCCCCGATAACGCCAGGTCCCTTCCTCATTCTCGATGCCAAACTTCAGTATTTGGGCGCGACCTGTCGTACCGAACACCCAGTCTTCGGTCTCACTGAAACAGCCGTTCATTTGGCGGCAATACGAATAGGTCCGGACCCCGTTAGCCCATTCGTAACAGACTGCGAAGTGGTCATAGACGTTTCCCCATTCCGGTCCGGTCCGCTTCTGCCGTCCTCCCATGCCGTAACACTGCATCGGAGGTTCATCATGCATCAACCACATCGCTTTGTCCAAGCTGTGAATGTGTTGCTCCAGAGGAATATCACCCGACAACCAACTGAAATACAGCCAGTTTCGCAGTTGGTATTCCAGGGGAGTCCATTCAGGGTTCATGCCACGATGCCACAATTCACTAGTCAAGTAGTTCTCTTGGATGGTCTTGATCTGTCCGACGGCTCCATCGTGAATTCGCGAGATCACTTCGCGAACGCCCAAATCGTACCGCCAACAAAGGCCCGAAACGACGCTGAGCGGTCCGGCGTTCTCGCATGCGCGCATCACTTCCAAAACGCCAGGCACATCGACGCCCACCGGTTTCTCACAAAAAACGTGTTTGCCAGCCTTTAATGCCGCTTGCAGCGACCGCGGACGGAAATAGGGGGGCTCGCACAACAGAACCACGTCGATATCGGACTTGATCAATGGTTCATGGCAATCAACGCCAGTGAACTGGCGATCCTCCGGCACATCCACTTTGGCCGCGATTTCAGATCGTCCCAGGTTCTCCAAGCAAGACTGAATTCGATCCGGAAAGGCATCGGCGACAGCCACCAAACGGGCATTGGAATCGGCCGTGCAGGCGTTGATCGCCGCTCCAGTTCCGCGACCACCGCAGCCGATCAATCCGACGCGAATCGTGTCGTCCACACTTTGGTGATACCCGAACGCAGTTGCGGATTTGGCCGCCGCAGCTCCCAAGGCCAAGCCAGCCGTGGTCGTTTTGATGAATCCGCGTCGATTAACTCGTTTTTCGTTTTGATTGTGATCGTTATTCATGTTCCCATCTCAAAGTGTTTATTCTGACTTCATTATGCCCGCCAACTCAGGGATTGCCAATACGCGGCGCTGGGCCAGGGCCAGGTAGTCGGCGTTGCAATCGATCGAAATCGCATGTCGTTGGAGTCGCCTGGCGACCAAAGCTGTCGTACCTGCTCCAGCAAAGGGATCGAGGACCGTTCCACCCGACGGGCACGTCGCCAAAACGCAAGTTTCCACAAGCTTCTCTGGAAAGACAGCGAAGTGGGCTCCGCGATATTTTGACAACGGGATCGACCAAACGGTCCGTTTGTTGCGTCCCAATGGATGAAATGCCTGATCCCATCGGCCGTCGTGAAGATTGGAACTGCCAGCGTTCTTTCCTTGTTCCGGAGTACCGCCGCGAACGCCGAAATGTTTGCGGCCACCTTTCATCCGCGAGTGCTTGGAAAATGTCACATGAGGCTCGCGGATGGCATCGGCGTTGTAGTAATAGTCCGCCGAGTTCGTCAGCAAAAAAACATATTCGTGGTCGATCGTGGGGCGATTGGTGGCAGCGGACGGCATTGCATTGGGTTTATGCCAGATGCAATCGGCGCGCAACAGCCAGCCTTGATCTTGCATCGCCAAGGCAAATCGCCAGGGCATCCCCAGCATTTGGCCGCGGTCAAACTTGTCCCCCAGCACAACCCACACAGAACCGGCAGGTTTCAGCGCGCGCCTCAGCGCTGAAAACACTTCCACCAACCGCGCAACATACTCGTGTGGCGTGCTTTCATTACCGATTTGGGCATCTGTTCCATAATCGCGTTGCCGGTAGTACGGCGGACTGGTCACCACCGTATCCACAGATTCCGGCGCCAAGTCCCGCACGATCTGCGCTGCATCACCGAGCAAAAATTCGCAGCGAAGCACCGACATCTACCGCCCGTCGTTGGGGTCCAACATCGCACGAAACTCTTCGCGAGTGACGGATGAAGCATTGATCCGGCGGACGGAACCGTCATAAAACCCGGCCAACACGTACTCTCCATCCTGCAATGCATCATACATCGCCAACGCCGCGTCTATCGTGATATCTTCCGGCTTCATCCAAGGGACACGTCGAGTTGTCGAAGCAAGCAATGCGATCGAGTTCGAAGTTCCGTCGCGGATGTCGCGAAAACGCTGGGGGATCACGTCGGGCGTTACAAAACAAATCCCGGTCATACCGTCCTCATGGTTTCCATAAACGCCAGGCGTTCGTCGGCCGAAATCGCGGTTGTTGGGGTGGTCCCAGGATTGCTGCAGATCAATCTGGTTGTACAAGAAACCCTCGTCCAGATATGGAAGTAATTGCACGCGCCAACTGAGTCTTGGATCTTCGTTGGCGGCAGCAACAAACGGCAGCCGTTGATGAACCGCTTCATAGTTGTGCATGGCCAACAAAACCATGCGCAGTTCGTTCAACTTCTGAGTTTCGGCAGCCATGGCGCGCATTTGTTTCGTGATTTCCTGAAACCGTCGGCCAAAGTCAGGTGGCTGGGAGAGATCCATCGAGACCTGAACGCCGTTTCGCTCGGTTTTCATACCTTTTACCAGGTCATTGAGAAGGTGAAACAATTCCGGAGTTTCCCGTGTCATTTCTCGTTCGCCTGTCATCAACATGAACTTGGCCATCTCCACCAAGGCCTCAATTCCTGTTTGCAAGGTATCGGCATCTGACTCGTTATGGCCCGTGGCGGCCATTACCAACATGTGAGATGCTTCCAGGTCGACCGACATTCTCAAGGAGGCCACTTTGTTGATCAGTTCCACAAATGGACGAGCTTCAAACGGCACATTGCGCAACATGTCCTGCATTACGCCATTTAAGAAACCCTTCGCGGCTATCCCATCCATGGCCAGACGAATCGCATGGTCGGGTTGTCGATCCCACAAGTCCATTAAACGAGATGTAGCCAGTTTGCTCAGGATAAACTCTTCGCGCTCCACATATGCTCGGGTGCCGAACTCCAGGCAAGTCGGTGATCCTTTAGCAGCACAGAGATTGGATGGCGAGAAGTCGTCATCGGGTGTGTACAACTGTTTGTCGCCAACCATAATGATTCGAGATTGGTTGGCAATATCATCAAACAGGTGCTCGACAATTTCCGCATTGTCATACTCGATGCGGACCATAAAGTTCATTGGTAATGGTTGGCCGGGCTCCAAGTTGTTTAGTTGATGAATGTCAGGCGGCGGGCTGAGTAGCACTGTTATTCTTGTTGCCTGCGACAGCGACATCGTGAGTGGATTAGGTCCCCCAAAATTAGAGCCTCGCAAGGTGTTGGCAACACCTTCGCTGAATTCCTTCCCGTCCAAGAGAGAAGTCCGCACGAAACGAGCGACATCTATATCAACAACCAAAGCAGCTTGTGCCGCCGGTTCAATTTCCTGTTGAGCGCGACTGGCGCTGGCCCACAGGCCAACCGTCAATGCCAAGACACTTGAAGCCAGTCGGGGCCAGGTACTACGAAAAAGGGACATGGGTCTCACCTTGTAATGCTCAGCTCAATTCAGATCGATGCAAAGCGGCTCTGGGCTCCGTTACAAATTCTCCAAAAAGAATTCTAACATGGTTTTCCGCAGGTGCAGAGCCCGCAGGGGATCGACAATCCCGTGTTGGCTGGCCGGATAGATTTGCATTTGAAATGTTTTGCCAGCCGCCTGCAGTTCATGGGCCAGTTGTAAAGTATTGCCGAGATGCACATTGTCGTCCACGGCTCCATGAATCAGCAATAATCGTCCCTGCAAATTCCCAGCCGCCTTCACAACGGACGTTTGCTCGTATCCCTGTGGGTTGTTTTGCGGCGGCCCCATCAAACGTTCCGTGTAGATCGCATCATAGTTTCGCCAATCCGTCACGGGGGCCCCCGAAATTCCACAGGCAAAGCGGTTGGAATGCGTCATGGCATAGGCCGTCATGTAGCCGCCGTAGCTCCATCCCCAAATTCCAATGCGTTGTTCGTCCACCCAACCTTGAGCGATCAACCAATCCAATCCTTCTTCAATATCCGCCAGTTCTTCGACGCCCAATTGCCCGTGTACCGACCAGGCTTGTTCCGTACTGCGCAAACTGGCCGCTCGATTGTCGCACACCCATACGACATAACCGTGTTGCGCTAACAATTGGTGAAAGAGGTACCATTTTCCCCCAAACGCATCTCGCACGCGTGGGGCCTGAGCACCGGCATAAATATGAACGACCACCGGATAACGGCGGCGACTGTCAAAGTCCGGCGGCAAGATCAATTGACCATCCATCACTCCTGCATCGTCGCAAGGAATTCGCACCAACTTGGGCTCGCGCATCGCCAAATACTCCAAGCGATCATCGTGGCCAACGTTCAACAATCGCAGAAATGTTCCATCGACCCGACGCAACACACTGATATTGGGGCGCAACATGTCTGAGTAGTTGTCAATAAAATAATTCCAATCCGCACTGAACTCCGCATCATGTGTACCCGATTCCGGAGTCAACAACTCCATTTGATTTGACGAAAGTTGTAGGCGAAATACCTGAGCCCCCAGCGGATCAAATCTGTTGGCGCGATAGTACACCCACTCGCCATGTGGATCGATGCCGTACAAACCCAGGACTTGCCAGTTTCCTGCCGTCAACTGCTCGATGACTTCACCAGCAGCCGAGTAACGATACAGATGCGCGTGTCCATCGCGGGGACTAAGCCAAATAAAATCCCCGTTGGGAAGTTCGTGAGGCTTGCCCGGCGACTCAATCCAAGCCGGAGTCGCATCCGTCAATAGCCATTCTGCCTGGCGTCCACCGCGGGCCACGGCACTCAACCTTAAATACGTTTGCTCTCGATTTTGAGTCTGTATAAATAGACGTCCCGAATGCGGCCCCCAAGATACATGACTCATCAACTGGCCCTCCGGGTCCTCCGGCAGCTCTACATCGCGCGTCGGTTGGAGCGCCTCCAATGTAGCGATTTGAAGAGTTGCAATCGGTAGCGGATCGCCAGCTTTGGGATAATCCATCCACTCCAATTCCCCATGCCACGTCAAATGGTTGAGAATGGGGACCCGTGGCACATGGCTTTCATCGAGCCTTAAAAACGCAACTTCACGCGAATCGGGGGAGATCCAATATCCATAATAGTTGCCCCTTCCATATAGCTCTTCCTGATAAACCCAGTCGAGTTTTCCCACCAATTCACGGTCGTGGCGCCGCACGGCAATTTCGCGAGATTGCCACGTCTGCCGATCGACGGCATGTAAACCACCGTTGGCCACATAGACGCAGAAACGCGAGTCAGGCGAAAACGAAATGAGTTCCGCCGCGCGTCCTGGCTGACCGATCGCTAAGGCTCGATCTTGTTCCGCATCGACCAATACGCTCAGGTCTCCGAGGGTCAGCGCGAACCAATTCCCGTCAACCGATTCGGTGCGCTGGCCGCCCGCCAACGACGCGCGCACTTCGCGGGGAACGTCGGGCAGCGCTTCCGCCAGCCGTCGTTCCAGCACGCCCGCCAGACCGCGTCGATCGCGATCAGGCCCACCGCGACCGCCGCGTCTGGGCGACACGAAGGCCCCAGATTCCGGATCCACAAACGTCGGGCGCCCCCATTGATCAAGCACGTAATAGTTGGAGCCAGGATGGAACTTGACCGGCTTGGGGAGTGACTCTAAAAGATTTCCGGGTCCGTCAATTTTCTCCAGCGTCAACCTCTCGCGAGGCGGAACTTGCCAAACGCGGCGCACGGGGAGTGAGTCCGCGTTGGGCACGCGCCAAATCGGATACTCACCGTTTACCTCCAGGAGATCGTCCAGGAAATTCCACGTTGCCAAACCATCGCAGGACCGAGCTTCCAACAGATAACAAGCCAATCGACCCAAGGGCTGTGCCGTTCGCACGACGAAGGTCTCGGCGGGGACTCGCCTCAATTGTTTTTCCGCCTGTGTATCGAGTTGAACCAGGTTGTGCTTTTGGAAAGCCTGTGACGCTCGTTGCAGGTGCGTGATGGTTTCGATTTCCACCCATAATTCCTGTGGTTCAATCAGTTCCTCCAGAACGATCCCGTGCATCCGCAACCGGTCCGCAACGCGAGACATGTCGGCGGGAATCAAGTACGCCTGCGGGACAGTTGTCACAACCGTAGGTTCATAATGATTCCACAATTCGATTTCATAATCGTGCGATTCCTCGCCTTGGAATGCATGCAGCGTGAAGGTTCCCTCGACAGGCGCCATCCGCGCGTTAAGTGCCAGCGGCAACGGTTGCTCGCGTCGGTCAGCCTCGGCTATTTCTGCTTCTACTTCACCCAACACGCCCACGACGTCGTCAGCGTTTTCATACAAGAATTGAAGGCATTCGCTGACAAAGGCGTGTGTGACATCGATCCGTTCTCGATAGCTGATATACGAATACGATTCCGAGAGTATTGACAAATGGCCGCGCATGCCAGCATATTCAGTACTGTAACGCGGTTCGAATCCGTACGTCTGCCAACGCCGATTCTGGCCGTCCGGCGTACCGTAGTAAAAAGTCAACCAGCCGCGTTCGGCCATTTCTGTCGTGATCGCCGGCATCATCCGCTCGCGGAGAAACTGTCGCAAAATCGTGCTGGTCGCCGGATTGTGGGGAATGTCATACGTTAAACCATAGCGATGTCGCGAACCGTTGGTGGTATGGCAGTCGATGAACAACGTCGGATGGACCTCGTCCATCAGCGCCACCAGATTCCTCGCTTCTGGGGAATCCAGTTTGACAAAGTCGCGATTCAAGTCCATGTGCTGAGCATTTTCGCGCATCCCCATTCCCTGCTGAGGGCCGATTTGCCCCGGCCGATTGGCCAGGCCCATACGATCATTTCCGTCGGCGTTATAGTTCGGGACAATGATCAATACCATTTTGTCCAGCCATGGATGTTCGGGTTGAAATGCCAGTTCCCGCAACAACCGCAACATCGCTTCCTTGCCATCGCATTCGCCGCTATGGATGTTGGCGATCACCAGTGCTCTTAACCGCGCGTCGCGTTCGCCAATCGTATAAGGCTCACGTGAGACAATCGCCACCGTCATCGGGCGCCCTTCGGCGGTGCGGCCAAATTCAAGGTTTTGAATATGGGGAGCCAAATTCGTCAGTCGCGAGACCAATGTCTCGACTTCCGCCGAAGTGCTGGTTGCTTCAAAGTTGGACGATTCGGCAACCGTCAACAACTCCACAGGAATACTGGGTTCAGCCTGGCCATAGGCTGAGGATACGGCTCCCCCAATCAACCCAGCCAACGCGTACAGAAACTTTGCGACATGGCGGACTGACTCGCAGAACAACCTGGTATTAAAATCCTGCACTTGATGCCATCGATACTTGGACACCGCAAGTTACCTTTCTCTTTGCGTAACCGTTCACGACATTGCAGAACAATTGCGCTCCTTGGTTCGAAACCCTGGCTGGGTTGGTCATCGTTCAAAAAAGAACCAATGAGTACAATTATTCTACAATCACGCTTTTCCGCCAAAGTCCGTGAACGGTTAACTTTGTGCTGCGATATTCCGTGTTGGCGTCACGTTGTGACTCACGGGGCCTATTGTACCGTATTTTGATGTAGAAACGGGAATTGTAAGCAGGGTAGGAATATTCTTCAGGCCGGCGCAGAGCCTGCCCCAGAGACAGGGCATGTCTGACCTCGACAAGTCTCCCACTGGCGGACTTGTTTGGCGCTACTTGTCTAGTAAAGCGAGAATCTCGGCTTCTTCCGGGAATCGGCCCAGGGACTTCTTGGAAAAAATCAGTTGACCATCGCGGTAAACTTCG
>DAOLCX010000051.1:0-8787 GCA_035327685.1 Pirellulaceae bacterium
TCATAAAGCGCATTCGCCAAGGCTCGTTCTCGCAACATTTCATTTTGCCGGTCATTCAACACCCGCCTATACTTTTCGGTGATCGCTCGCGACCAATCCCGTTGGTAATCCGAATAAAGTTTGACAAAAATTTCGAGCGCTTCCATCGCCAGCTCCTCGTCGAACGGCACCGACGGCGGATTTCCGCGTTGGTACAATCGCCGCAATTCTTCGTAGCGAACCATAAAGGCCTTGGTCACCCGCTCCGATGCTTGCGTCAATCGTGCGAGCTGATCATTTGACAATTTGAGCGGGTTGTTGGGATCGCATCCCAGTTCAGTCAACGCCGCCGCAAAATTCAATGGACGAGCAGCATCGCGTTGGTCAATCTCGACAAAGGGATAAACCGCTGATTGCAGTTCGCTTGATAAAATCGGGTTCTCGCACTTTGGCCACTTAAAAGCGGGGGCAATTCTCGGATAAATAGAATTCCAAGGATCGACCTCGGATTTTGGTGATTCAATCGGCAAAGCGTCTTGCTGCCTCGCAATCGATGGAACCGCGCCAAAGGCGACAAACGATGTCCAGCACAATAGCAACGCCACTCGATCAAGTCGAAGGAAGCCATTCAAACGCAACAATGTCGCCCTTTAATTAAAAAGACTCATAACATTAACTTTCCAGCGACCACGAATCATCTATCCAAAGCTCTTAATCTCCGCCGCCCCCCCCCCCTCCAAGGCCTGGATGCTCTATTTCATCAGCGTCAACTCGAATGTTTTTATGATGGTAGCCTCCGGGAACAAGAAAGATTTTAAAAACATAACTATCTTCGGCTGTTTGAATGTCCACAAAGTCCATTTCAACAATGTACCAACCATCGACTTGCACAGGCTGCCCATTTTCGAATTTCCATTTCGGCAGCGGTCCGCTTGGTGGTTGAGATCCATTCGCCGGTGCCGATCGAACCTTTGTCGCCTCACGTTCCACAATTCGCGATTCAACTTCCGAGCCATGTCAGGTAGCCTCCAAGAAAAACAGGGGAAACCAATTCAACTCCCCCCGAGCCTACCCGACCCGCCAAAAAAGCCTAACTCCGGGCTGTTACAATCAACGCGGTTCGGGAAACAAAGAGAACCCTAACGGAAGAGCTCGCTCTCGTTCCATTGTAACTCGATTTCATGAACTTCGGGTAAGTCGCCAAATTGCCGGTAGGCGGCCGACAAATCCGATCTGTTTTGGTTGAATTCGATCCACCTCTCATCAACAGGTTGACAGCCGACGACATGGCCACGTTCTGTTCTTAAGCTTGTCGGAGTTATTACGAAACCGTCTGGTTCTGAACCGTCAGCGCGAACAACTGTGGCGACTAGCCACTTCTGTTTCGGTTCCCGATACGCTGCAAGCCACTCATGTTCCCACAATTCATTCCAGGAATAATCAGAAAGCAACTCCAACACGATTCGACACTTTTCGCAAGCGCGCTTCAATATCACAACTTCGAAGTCATCGGGAAGATCGACAAACTGGCCATGTGAAAGCCGTCGAAATGGATGGCGGTGGCCGAGAAACTCGCAGACATCTCGTGTAGTCGTTCGTTGAATCCATGTAAAAAGATCATCGGTCATCATGGTGCTTGTGCCGCCAACAATGGCCACCCCCATCGAACACGCGAAAAACGCCGACAAGTGACGGTTCGCACAATCAGCAACAATGCCGCAGGCAAGCCCGACTACAATGAAGAGGCAGGAGATAATCGACCGAAGTGTTGAGATGCCGTGAGGGCCAAAGCACCCGCACGGTTGGTCCAGGTTACCGACGTGAAAAATAGAAAAGGCGAGAAACGCAAATCCCAGCAACGCAACCGAAAACACATCCCCCAATCGGCTAAGCGCAACAACACCGCCAACTACAAGCAAATCAAAAGCCAAGCCCCATGGCTGAATTCCCGATTCTGTGAACGAGGACCAACTCCAGACCTTGAGCACAATTGCGACCACGAGTAATGGAAGGGTCAGCAAAATCGATAGAAGCATGAAAAAGCCATACCGTGGAGGCAAGAGACGATATGAAGTAGGCCCGTTTACTCGCTGCATCGGAACTGCACTATTCGAATGGCTATTCCACTAGAAGTTTCGTACAGCGCCAAAGCGCCAGGGCCCAGTTGCTGACGCCACTCGCTCCAGCGCCAATGCTCGATGGCCTTTAGCATTCGCAAATGATGCTTGTGCTCCGCTGCGGAGGTTGTGTCCAGCTGCGCAATGCGCTCCAATTGAAGTTGGTGGAATTCCTTGCTCGTTGTTACTGCTGACCAGCGGGCCAAAGGTCGCAGCATCATGCCATTAGCCAAATAGAAGTAAAGAACGGGTGTTTCCGTGGCCGTGACATGATCCCAGCACTTTTGAAAAACGGGTTCGCGATTAAGTGGTCGTTCCGCACGCGTCATCCAATGTTCAGGATTGATACTCTTGCCATCCAGGTCGGAGGCAAGCCAAATGGCATTGTCCCGGCTCCAGAATACTTGTTGAGGAATCTCGGTGAATGCCAATCCCGGATTCAACTGCCGCAGTTCCTCCAGTCTCGCCTCAATGCGGGCCAGACTCTCCGGCGATAATTGATAGCGCAAGCCGTGACGCATCGGAACATTAATTAGGTCGTGTTCTGCATGTAGCATCGCATTCAACACTTGATCGGCCTGCCCTTCAACTGTTGCGAGGCGATTGATAATCGGCCACTTGGTGTGATTCGCCGATTCGACCAACCAACCACATTGTTCGAACTTGCCGATGACGGCGGCGCGATCATCGGAATTCAAATCGCAAATCGCCGCAAGGTATGGGGCAACGTTGCCAATGGCTCTGATCAACGTCCCGGATTGACCGGTCAGCTCGGATAACAACTGATCCACAGCTGTGATGTTGCCGCAAAACTCATGCGGATCGAACTGGAGGCGAAAGGCAAAATCAACGTGGAACGGGACGAAATCAGACAAGGGTTCGCTCAATTTCTGCAAGGCGATTGCTTGATTGATTCCCGTTCGCGGCAGGCCTTGGTTCAGCACAGCCAGACACTCCCAGTCAACGCTGGAGTGTGGTGCTTTCGGCAGGATGACCGCTCCTGCCAACGTTAACAAATCGTCCAAACCGCTTTGATTGGCCAACCGTTGATTCTCGACCGGATTCACCGAGCGCCTGACGAGTTCGCGCGTGATATTGTTCAAATCGACATAGAAACTGATTTGCGGGCGACCGGGCGACATCTTTGACAGTTGCGCGGAAGTACTCTGAAATCGTCGTTGGCCAGCGAGCGTCTCATCGGCACGGCCGGGGAGTGCGTCAAGCCGATCGCATACCGCATGCAAGGTGGCTTCATCCGAAGCGAAAATCAACGAGTCGCCGATGGCGCAGAGAACTACCTTGCTTTCACCCAGAATATGCAGTGCCGAGTTGTTCAGTTTAATAATCTGCTTCTCTTTATCTCCCGTCGATTCTGACGCATGTCGATCCAACGTCAACAATCGATGCGCAAACCAGTGGTGTCGATCAAAGGTGGCACGAACGTACCAACTGAGCTTTCGGTCCTTGAGGAGCACCAACTCGGCTGGTCCGTTCAAGAACTCCCACCAGTCGTTTTGCATTCGATTCTGGCCATCGTTCTTCTCGGGATCCGCGACAACAGCTTGCACTTCTCGCTCAATTCCTTCAAGCCAATCCACGGATTTAGGCATTTGGGCTATTGCCGATATCGAATCGGTTAACATGATCTGGCGCCTCAATTCGCGCAGATCATCAATACAAATCAGCGCCATGGTGTTGGTTGGACAAGTCTCAGCGACTTTTTCCAATCGCTGCGCTGCCAACAATTGGACGATAGCGCAATCGAGCAGCGCGCTTACCACTAGCACAACCATTACGCCGCGCGCTCCTAATGGAAACCGTCTCCAGCACATCTTGCTTGCCCTACCGTGTTATAATGGTATTGTCATCTGGCGATTTGTTGAGCCAAGAGAACTCAATAAACAGCGGCGGTAATTCCGCCGAATCGGCAACAAACGTCAACTGTGCCGATTGTCGCCCATCTTCTGAACCACTCTCAATCTCTACCTGAATCGCGTTATGTCCGGGCACCAGCGCCACCTCCGAGGGAAATGCGGCAACGCCGTCTCCGGACCAAGTGAACCGACCGCTGATGGGCGAGTCGCTCACATTGATTAGCGTTAACCGCCGGTGATGACGAGAACTCGCTTGGCACCGACCGAGAAAAATACCGGGGGCATCCAGCCGGATCGGATGTCGTGCGCGGAATGTAACGGGGAGCACCAAAGACCTGTCTGGTTGATCAAACCGAACCTCAATGCGTTCATCATCGGGTTCGTTGTGACCCGCGGCAGTGGAAAATTTTAATCGGAAGATATCGTCAACCGTCGCGCGAGAACCCGCCGGCGTTATCGTCGATGTTTCAAGTACCTCTACACGAAGATTGTTCAACCTAGACTTTGCAAAGTTCAGTTGCGCCACGGGGTTGTCAGCTGCACGGGGACACACGACACGAATCTCGCCTTGCCACTCGGGCTCCCCATGAAGCCGATTCATGACCAATTGCGATGGCTCCGCAAACGGCGCGGAAGAAACAACGTATCGGATCTCGCATGTCATATTGGCTGATGAGCCGATTTCGTTGCGGCCTTGAAAACGGATGAAGTGCTTTTGCGGTCCGACTTGCCGCCCCGTCGACACTTGAACGGGCAACACAAGCTGGTGGCCAATCGTCATTCGCGATCGAAGTCGAATCGTTGGCATTTGAATACAGCCGCAATCTACTTCGAATGTGCCATCCCACGTGCGCCCCCCCGAATCGATTAATGTAACTTCAAACGTCCTCATCTCATTCTGTTCTACCAAACCTAAGTCGATTGTCTTTGCGGAGAATCGAAATGTCGGGGCCGACAATGACCCGTTGGGGTCGCCGTGGCATCCAGAGGAAATCAACGTGGAACCTGTAACTACAAGGCACGTAAACTTTGCAATGCTCTGCTGCCGCTTGCAAACACCTGGTCCCCATTTGAAAAACTTCACGGCGCACCACACGACAAAAACGCCCAGGAAGCAACAAACGCTTACCACAAAATAATTCATTACCTGACGCTGCCGAACGATCTCGATAGTCCATCCTGTATAATGCGGTTCCAATTCTTCAAACGACATGACTTTCCATCCTCCCAAGTCTCGGAACCAATAAACGGCAACGACGGAGTCATCCCGAAATCCTGCCAAGAGCAACTCGTGCTCGACACTGCCTCCATTGTCACGATGCACGACCAACAAACATGGAGGGCGACAATTGGCAATTCCCAATGATCGGATTCGGCGAAGGGGGCATCCAAGTTGTTGGCTGGCATCGAGCAAGGCAGTCCATACCGAATGCCCATTAACCAAATGTGCATCCACCAGGTTGTCCACATCCTGTAAGCTCAAGGCCGAGTTGTCGTACCGAAGCAGCGCCCACAACGGACCGGAAAGATGAAAGCACTTCAAGGCATGACCATCAAGTTCGACCTGATCATTTGTTTGGCCGAGCACACAACCAGCATTGGAAATCAGGAAAAAAGCCATCCAACGAAACGCAGCATTAAACCTCGTGCATTTCATTGCATTGGCCCCCATCACAGATTTTCCACTGCTCTGATTAATCGAGGTACTTCGTCGCCGTTACTCGACCGGCGCGCGCCGCCGACCTGTTCCTCGGCTTCGCATTAACATAAACAAACCTATTGCCAATATCGATAGCACCACAGCTAAAGGAAGCCAACCCCATCGGCCCCACAATCCACCCTTGGCAGGACCCTCGTTGCTATTGCTGGCCGACTCACTGTCGGGGAGCAAACTAGGCATCGTTCCCAAGTCGAGTTCCAGGGCGTCCTCAATCCCCTTGCTTATCCGTACTTCACCCGTTCGACTATCGTAAAACCTGCCCAGGTCGGCGTTTTCTTTCAAAGAGAAAAGATCGGCATCCAACTCAGCCAAGATACGATCCACTGAAATGGCATAAACCTTATTCAGAGCTCCAGGAACCAAGACACCCCTTTTCTCAACCGGCGTCGCTAATCCCTCCCGTCGAAATGTGAACGGGTCTTGGATCAAGGACAAAAGCGACAACTGATCGATCGCCACTGAATTGGTTGCCACCACGATCCGGTGTGGAAACCAGAAACCCTCAGCAGATTGAGTCAGTTCTACATTGATTTCAGTGGCCCAACAACTGCGAGCAAACTGATCCAACAACTTTCCTTCAAACAACGCAACTGGAGATGTCTTTATTGAAACCGGCCAATAACCACGAGACATATCAACCACCGCTTCCAATAGATAGCCCTCAGTATATGCTCGGTCTCCTTCTTCCGAGGAGCGAAGCAAGCTACATAGTTCTACATGTGCCAGATCCCCGGACACCTTGATCGTGGTTGGCAATGGCGAGCCACCAAGGCTATTAGGCGGACCCAATAACACATCAAACGGAGTAGAGACTAAATTTGCCAATAATGATTCACGTCCGCTAGAAATGTCGAATGGCAAATGGATAGCACGAATGTACTTCCCGACGTCGTGAACTGGCAATATTGACATATGGAATTGAGATACTCGGCTATCGTAGGCCAAGATACCAAAAAATTGCTCGTCCTGGGGAAAAATGTACTCTGAAACATCGTGAGGAAAGTTCGCAGGCAACGGCTGACTTGGATCCGATTCCAAGGAAGTTTCACCAGACCATTGGCGAAGCCGAATCCCTCCATCTGTTATAATCAGTTGTCCGTTGTCTAACGCTCGATTCGAAAGGACGATGGGCTTTTGGTACGATTCACGAATTCTGCGACTCATACTCAGTTCGGCTTCACTCGACAATTGCGCGTCAATCGCATCCCAACTGCTCGCGATTCGTTCACGATACGCAATCCAATCATCAGACTCGTGCCCCTGTGATGACCATACAATCAAAACATTTGAACCCAGCAGTTTCCGTGAGTTCTCCTGAAAGCCAAGAATGATGTCCGAAAAATGGAGATCGTCTTGAGCGAGAACGCCCCCACCCCCCAATGACAGGCAATAACCAAAAGCGATCCAACAGACGTACATCATGATAGTCACCCACGCGCAATACCGATACGACGCACTTGTTTTGACCATTTGCTCATTCGCAATGAGAGTGTGCGTAAATCAGTGACCATAGGCGACCGGGGACAACCGCGAGAGTCGCCGACTATTGCCTACACAGAAGGCTCAAGGGCAACATGGCCCAACACTCCCCGACCCACAAGCCTAGCGTCAAGCTGAACCAAGTATGTCGCGTATTTAGACCCTATCGAGAAAACGGCGTCAGCATCCAGGGCAACCCTGTTCGGTTTGAACACAACCCGGCTCCCATAATTCGTTGTTTGGATTCCAAATACATCTGGAATCAACGACAAATCCACAAAATTGCAAATTCCACCTGCACCAGTTGAAAAAACCCGAACAATTAGTACCACGCGCAACTCCGTGAAGTTTCGAACATCCGTCGTTTCCGCCGGCCGCGATACCTTGCCAGTCGCACGCTGTTGGAGGAACACAAACCGGGCACACACTCCCTTGTGGTACAATACAATTCCCCCAATACCACTCAATGGGGTCTTCACCCAAAGAGTTGCGAGAGTTCCAAAACGTTAAACATAACGCAATCAATGCAATACTTGAGACCAAGCGCTTCATGTTTTCATCCCCTGTTTAGTGGACCGACAAAGGAAAATTGACCGATACAACGCCGCATTATACACACAGACACACACATACAAGAGGCATAAGACTAAAAGCGGCAAGGCGGAGTGAGAAGATTTGCCAGGATGTCAGCAATCTCGGGCGAGGGGCATTGATTAAGCTTTTTTAGGAAATCGACGAGCCTGATGCAAGGACGGGCTGTTAAATTGCGCAAAGCTTTGGTGTTGCGGCGACTAGCGAACAAGGCGCCGCTGCTGGATTGAAGGGTTGCAAAGTGCTGTTGGCCGTTCGGACGCTGATTCTGGCTCCACTGCGTAGCCGGGCGCCCAAAGGGTGTTTTGCGGACGCTAAAGTGTCTCTGATCAGCGCCTTGGGACCGATCGGCTAACGAACGGCGAACTATGAATAGGGGGCCGGTTGATTGGATGATTGGACGTCAACATCGCTCGGTAGAGCTGATCGAAGCTGCCAAAAACAAAGCAGTCCACCGACGAGCGCAGCCGCTGCCATATTTGCCGACGCGTTTTGTATTTGGTTTCCAAGGCTTGGAATAGCGGACAGCAAGCCTGTTGTATTTGATCCACCAGGAACCCCAACAGCATTAAAATCGCCAATACGCTCGACAGATTCACTTGGCCGTGCCCGTAGTTGTGCTCGAAGCGATAGCCCTGGTTCTTCAACGTGATAAACGTCTCGTTTTCGATGCGCCAGGGAGAATGCCCGCCTTGGGCGATCCGTAGTCAGCATGGCTAACGTTCAGTGGAACGTTCTTGATCCAACTGTCGGCGCGAGTGTGGCCTTGTTTCAGCGGCAAGGGCGTTTCACAGGAGTAGAACTCTCCTCCCTCCCCCGCTTCGACCAGCGACTGAAACAGGTGTTGATGATCGCCGGGCCTGGCCCTCACCATACCAAACAAGTAGCGATAGCATCAATTCACCCCGATAGGGGTTTAAAGCTAATAGCCGGAGGTGTTCGCTTCGCTCAAACCTCCGACCAATGCCTGCAACTCCTTCGGAGTTTTCGACTACCAATTGCAAATGGCGATAGCATCAATTCACCC
>DAOLCX010000052.1:0-8731 GCA_035327685.1 Pirellulaceae bacterium
CAAGTCGTCTTGTTTTAGATCGAAACCCTGTGAGTGTCGCGGATCGATTCGTCCATGCTTACGTGTTTTGTCGAACGACCTGCTCCACGCACCCGACCTTTCGTGAACGGTTACATTTCATTAGCCATCATGCGCGGTTTCACGTCAGGTCGTCAAGCGACATTCTCAATGTCGCGGCAAGCAACTTGCGCACGGTTTTGATTTTAGCTGGTTCAACTACCAGCAATTGGTTTAACTCCAATTCAATCCCCAAGTAGCTTTGACGTGGAAACATCTTTCGTAGACAAGTCGTCAGTCCGTCCGCTGCTCCTCGATAAGGATAGTTCATCCGGACGCGCCATCCGGGACTGTTGGCAAGCATAGCCTGTTTCCAGCCTCGGCAGAATTTTCTCTCGCCAGTTCGTTGAGGATCGTACAACAACCCTACGTCGCACAGGCGAACTTCACCGTTCAAAACGGGTGTGAACGAATGAACGGCCACATGCAAGACTGTCTTGCGGGCTTGAACATGCGGTTTGATCCATTCCACCACGGACTGACGGTGCGGAAAGTAATATTGCTGGAGAATCGAATCCCGCTTTGCTACTGGCAACGCCTTCACGAACTCGGAAAACAACTTCGGGTGACTTCGAGAACGATTGGTTTCTACCAACAAGCGTGAAACCCTGGTGGCTATCAACGGCGCGGCCAGGCTCCGACTCAAATAGGCGGCCACGTCCAGGGCTCCCGGATCCCAACCGCGGTGACTCCGCAGCACGTCGCCAGCATCGGCAAACGACGAAGCAAACTCAGCGGGTATCTCGAAACCTGCATGTTCGCACGTCAACAACAACTTCCAGCTTGGACGACCACTCACGTCTTCGGCCCTGACTTGATCCTCATGTGCGGCAAATCTCCAGATCTGATACTCGCCTTCGCCACACCAAACGCATCGTAGGTCGCGAGACGTCAGTTAGTAAACATCCTGTTTTGACTCAGGGAGTCACACAACTCGGCGGCCAGTGTCCGAAGTGAATAGTGACCTGATTCAACGGCTTGGACCATGCGCTGCGCCAATGGGCCTTGTTCCAAAATCAACTGCAGGGCAGGCGGTAAAGGGGACAAGCCTACCAGGGCCTGATGCCATACTTCGCCCGCTGTACAATGGCGCTGTGCGATGCCCAACTGCCGCAGATAACGCTCGTGGCTGATCCGATAACGATGTGCTTCTCGAACGCAGCCATTGAAGATCTCGGCCAACTCGAGTGTCGGCAGTGTTTGTTGCTCACCACTTCCAGTCCAACGTTCGGTCGTTAATGCCCGCAACAAGTGGACCACTCCTTGGCAGATGGCCAGATCGGCTGCGGGGCATTCCTGGACATCCAGCACACGTATCTCGATCGCCCCGCGATCGAACCGCGCGATGGCACCCCGTGCGTTGAGCCACTCGTGTTGGAGAGTCCCCTCCGGGTCGTGCGGCGCAATAGCTCGGTAAATGGGTTCCAGAACCTGGCGCTCATATTCCAGGGCCGAATACACCGGTTCTGGAATTACGGCCCCGGTAATTTCGGGGATCCGCGACGAATTCGTGCGATAGACTTCCAGGCGGTTATCCAAGATGCCCGTAAATTGCCCGTTCATAGCCGGTGAACTGGCAGCCAACGCCGGCAGGATGGGGAGCACCAATCGGATTGCCGCGTGCAATCGCGCAAACTCGTCATCTCCGTAAAATGGAAGGTTCAGGTGGGCACTTTGGAGGTTTGCCCAACCGTGCCCTCGGCAGTCAAAGATTCGATTAAGTGCCTCATAGACTGGATTGTATTCGTGCGGCCAGAGGCGCATTTCTCGGTCGGGATTCATCCAGGGATGCATCGCCGACGGCATTAACCTGGCCCCCCACTGTGCCAAAGTCTGGTTGATCCGCACCACATCGGCATGGAAGGCATCTTCCAATCCTGACAATGCCGACGCGGGCCCGTTGGTCTTCAACTCCACGACGTGCAAGGCCAATTCGTTCGACCAGGCCAACCGGCCCATTTCGATTTCCGACACGATTCCACCCGCGGCAACTCGCAACAGCTCATCGCAGATCGGCCTCACATCGCAGCTGTTGGCATCGACGATCATGTATTCCAGTTCGACACCAAACACATCAAACAGGTGATGCGTCGTCGTCGCAGCGGGTGTCTCGACTGGGTCCGTTTGTGGCATTAGTAGTACGCCGCTTTCCTTTGTTCAATACGCCGCAAAAACACGCTCATGATGCGCAAATACAGCTCATCGCGCAACACGGAGTCTTCCACTCCACTCTCGACGTTGGGGTTGTCATTGACCTCAATCACATAGAACTGCCCATTGGATTCTTTGACATCGACGCCATACAGCCCGTCTCCGATCAGGTTTGCAGCTTTGAGCGCCACCCGCACAGCCCGTCGCGGGGCCGATTCGACGGGAATGGTTTCGCATCGGCCATAGCGGTGCCGCGCCCCCTCCGCATGGTTGATGATCTGCCAGTGGCCATTCGCCATATAGTATTTGCAAGCGAACAGCGGTTGCCGATCCAACACCCCGATCCGCCAATCGAACGTTGTCGGCAAGAACTCTTGCGCGACGACCAGATCGGAATCCTCCAGCAGTTCCTTGAGTTTGATTTCCAACGCCTGAGGATCTTCAACCTTGACCACACCTTGTGAAAACGCGCTATCCGGTTTTTTGAGGATCAAGGGAAAGCCGAGCGTTGTTGCCAATTGATCGGCATTGTCACGATGGGCGACGATCGTGCGGGGCATGGGGATTTTATGCCGCGCCAACAATTCAGCCAGGTACACCTTGTTGGTACAACGTACGATCGATTGCGGGTCATCGATGACGACCAGCCCTTCGCGAAATGCGCGCCGAGAAAACCGATAGGTGTAGCTATTGATAAACGTGGTATCGCGGATGAACAGAGCATCAAATTCAGCCAGACGACCATAGTCATCTCGCGTGATCAATTCGGGTTCGAGCCCCATCGACTCTGCTGCCCGCATAAAGCGTTTGATCGCTTTGGCATCCGAGGGAGGTTGTTGGTCCTGAGGGTTAGTCAGAATTGCCAGATCGAAACGTGCGCGGTGCCGACGCTTTCCATTGGCTTGACGGCGTTGAAAGTGCAGCGCGGCCGCTTTAACTACAAACGGCCAATGGGATTGGGGCACATCGTTGGCGGCGATCGGGGCGACACGGCGCAGCCGCCATCCATTCCCCTGTTCGCGCTGGAAATGAGCCCTTAACAACGGCGACTGGAACTGGTTAAACAAGTTCAGCGCCAGTTCCTGATACCGACTGGCCATATTGCGGCCAAAATAAATACTCAGTGCGAAACGATTGGACTTGATCTTCGTCAGACTTTTTTGAATCAAATCGTCGATCTCTTCAGACACCAACCGCACAATGGCGTTGTTGGCCAGGTCGCGGACGGTAGAAACGCTGGGGATCGGCTTGTGGCCGCGCGCTTCCGCCAACAGCGATACATAATAACCGGCCGATTGATATCGGTACGATCGGCAGAGATTAAAGACTTTGACACCCCGCGCTTCAGAAAACGACGCGTCCGTTAAATAGGCGCGCGCATCGACGATCCGCGCGTCTTCGACTTGCGTCGGCCAATCCTTGGCGTTGTTGGTCACGATCAAAACAGACATAAACTCTTTACGGAGAAGGCTGCACGATCAACAAATTGGCGTCATAGGTGATGACACCCAACAAAATCGCACAGATCAACCGCTCCACGTGCACGTCATAATAGTTCTCATCACCTAAAGGATTGGCGAGATAGGGATCTGCCACCGAAACCGTTCCCTTACTTGGGTGGTAACCGCTCAAGACCACGAAATGCCCAGTGGGTACTCCGCGCACATCATCAGGTTTGCAATTCCGCGCAATTTCGCGTTCACACCGATAGAGATAAGTGGCACTTAATCCGGTCAAAACTGGAATGTTCCGGTCCAAGTAATGGCTGATCAACCCGGTATTCAAGTCGTGCATCGCGACCTGGCCTCCCAAACTCAGAAACTCGGCATAAGACCGACAAGCAAATTTCAGTTTTTGGGATTCTTTGATTTCCTGTTGACGGCTGAGCCGCTCGATCAGGAATTTCTGATGGTCAGAAAGGTGTTCTGATTGGGGCGCCTGGTCATCGCCGACTTGAAACCTCATTTCACGACCCTTCCGCGCGACGCGTCGCCAATGTTGCGCACTGGTTTCCAGGTCCTGGCCGGCATGTAACACGCGGCGTCCGTTAAACCAGGTGGGATCAAACACTTTGAGGTTGAATGTGTAGATCGTCGCCGTATAGCCCCGCCGCAACGCATGGCAGCCTAACAATACAGCCAGCGTGCCGCCTTCGTCCAACGACGGTATGTCGGCGATGACCGTCTCCAGCGGAACATCGTCACCAAAAAAACGATACACTGCCTGCAGGCAGGTCGGCCCACAAGTCAGTTCGTCTGGTTGAGATAGAATCCTAAAATGCAGCGATGTCTTCATACTGCGCCGACTATTCGCGCCGGCGACACTCCGGTAAACGTTCACGACATTGTAGAACAATTGTCCTCAATTGTTCGAAACTCTGGTGGGGTTAGCCATCATTGAAAACTGAGCACTTGAGTACCATTGCTCTACAATGATGACTATCCTCCAGATTCCCGTGAACGGTTACACACTCCGTTACATCCATGAGCGCATGATAGTGTGCGGCCTACGAATGTCAACGGCCAATTCCAGGTGCGCTGGCACTCGGTCTGATGTCGGTCGATGAATGCGGGCTAACGAAAATCTTCATTCCCAACAGGATGATGACCAGTCCGGCTAACGACAACACCCACCTGGCACAAGACCTACCCAGGTGCCGAACCAGCCGTTCGGGCGTGGGCATGGAAAAAAAACGGTCGCTGTTGACTAAACCGGAAAAAACCAGGGCGAACCCCAACCCACACGCGATACAGCCCACCAACAAATCCCGCTCTATCATGCAAGTCACCTCGACCAATCGTGAACCGAACACCCATAACATCAACTGCCAACTTGCGAAACCGTGGGAACCCCTCAATAACAACGGCCGATTGCTTAAGCAGTGCACTGGCTGAAGTTCGGCTGGAAAACGTTTGGCTGCCCCTCATTGGTATCAGCCGAATTCCTGCCAGTGCCTCCCCACATTCAACGTTGCGCTTGGCGAGTTCTTCGTATGGCTGCTTCGCGGCTATTCGCCCTGGTTTTCATCGCACTATAATGTCGGCGATTCGCTGCGCGACCAGCGAAACAGACATATTCTAATCGAGGGACCGACACGTGGCAAAATCACTCTGTCTAAGTAGAGGATGTTTCACCAATCTGGTGACTTGTGCGTGGTGGTTTGCTGGCTGTTTGCTAGTATCGCTGAATCCGGCCGCCGGCCAACAAACGGATGCCCTGCATCGCATTCAGCAAAGCGGCGTTTTTCGCTGGGGAGCCGACCGAGAAGGGGGGGGACCCTTTGTCTATCCCGACCCGAATGACCCCGTTCGGCTCTTGGGGTTCGAGGTGGAAATAGCGGAACTGCTGGCAGCACGTTTGGGAGTTGAGGCCCAGTTTTGCCAGGGTCAATGGGACAAACTCCCCGATCTGCTCGACCGGGGCGACGTCGACATCGTGTTAAATGGCTACGAATGGTCCGCCAATCGAGCTCATCGCTATGGGACTTCCGTTCCCTACTACATTTATGAATTGCAATTGTTGGGAAGGGCGAGTGATCCGGCAGAATCATGGGAAGACCTGTTTCGACTTCCCCGCAAACCCCGGATTGCCGTCTTGGGAGGCTCGGCGGCCCAAGATTACCTGCAGACTCTCTACCCGGACCGCGTGGACATCATTCAATACGAAGGAGCGACGGATGCCATGCGCGGTGTGGAATTGGCTCTCGATGGCCTCGATGCCAATCTACAGGATTTGCCGGTGTGGACCTTTTATCGAGGGAGTTTTACCAGATTGAAGGCCCTGGGCGATCCCGTGGGCCGCGGTTACTACGTCGTTCTCACGCGAAAAGCAGATTCGGCCCTATTGCAAGTGATCAACGATACGCTGATCGACGCGTTGCGGGACGGACGACTGCGAAATATCTACACCAAATATCAGATGTGGAACACGACCCAGGCCCAGCGAGGTTTGGAGACCAACCCCACCGGTGGGTTCGTAGGAGACGCGCGGCAACCTGCCGATGCGGTTGATTCGGAAACTGAAACCACCGACTATGTCGCTGTTCGAGGATGGGGAGTGATTTGGCAACGCGGATGGTTGCTGGTTCGCGCAGCCGGCATGACGGCAGTGCTGGCCATTCTGGCCATGCCCTTGGCGATTCTGATCGGCCTGCTTGCCACACTCCTGCGACTCTACGGACCGCGTTGGCTGGCCTGGCTGCCGATCAGTTACATCGAGTTGGTACGCGGCACGCCGTTGGTGTTGCAACTCTACGTGTTGTTTTTCTTGTTGCCCGAATTGGGAATCGCCATCGGCGCTTTCTGGGCTGCCATCCTGGGTCTGGCCATTAACTACTCGGCTTATGAAGCGGAAATCTATCGCGCGGGAATCCAAGCCATTCCACGGGGCCAGATTGAGGCTGCACAAGCCTTGGGCATGTCGCGGTGGCTGACGATCCGCCGGATCATTGTCCCACAAGCCACTCGCATTGTCGTTCCCCCAGTCACCAACGATTTCATTGCGTTGTTTAAAGACACCGCGGTCTGCTCGGTCATCACGGTGGTCGAATTGAGCAAAGAATACTATATTCACGCGCGGAGCACCGGTGCCATCGTGGAACTTGGATTGCTCACGGCATTGTTGTACCTGGCCATGAGCTATCCGCTGTCAATCCTGGCCACGAGGCTCGAACGGTGGCTTCATCGGGAACGTCAGGAATGATCGAGATTCGCCAATTGGTCAAACGGTTCGGGAAACAGACGATACTCGATCACGTGTCGCTGCGGCTTCCCGATGGTCAGGTCAGCGTTCTACTCGGCCCTTCCGGCAGCGGAAAAAGCACTTTGCTCCGCACCATCAATGGGCTGGAGCCCTTTGATTCCGGCGAAATCTGGATCCATGATGAGATTCGATTGGGGGAGGCGGGATCGCCAGGGCGGGATGACGCGGTGGCGGCCATCCGCCGCCAGGTCGGTATGGTATTTCAGCAATTCAATTTATTCCCACACAGAACGGTGTTGCAGAACGTCGTCGAAGCACCCATCTACGTCTTGGGAAAACCTCGTGGGCAGGCCGAATCCCGAGCCTTGGAACTACTAGATCAAGTCGGATTGCGCGACAAGGCCCATCAGTGGCCTAGCTCGCTTTCGGGAGGTCAACAACAACGCGTGGCCATCGCTCGGGCCTTGGCGATGGAACCCACGGCGATTTTGTTCGATGAACCGACCAGCGCCTTGGACCCTAAAATGACGGCTGAAATCACCAGCGTGATCAAAGAGCTCTCAAGCATGGGACAAACCATGATCATTGTTACACACGCGATGCAATTCGCGCGGCGAGTGGCTAAACAGGTCTCCGTCTTGCATAGTGGTCACATCGTTGAAACCGGTACCGCCGAGCAAGTCTTTGATGCTCCACAACATGCACTGACCAAGTCCCTGCTGGCGCAAGAGGCCGATTAAGCCGTGCATCTCACAACCCCATACCAGCCCGCAGCGCCAGCCAGTGGACACAGCACGAGTACCTGAGCGGGCGCCGCGGACTGGCACGAAACTCTCATGCAGCCGGTCACACCTTGCGGGAATAGAGTCGTCGTGGGGACTGGAGTCGTCTCAGCCCTGCACATCCGAATCAAACGACGATTGCGCTCAGCAACCCATACTTTGACAACGTACTTCGCAGCGACATCATTTGTTTGACATCCAACGGAGTCATGGGCAACCGCAATTCGCCAGAGTCACGCCCTAATTCGGCCATTGCGGCCTTGATGGGAATCGGATTGGTAGCCAAACCCAGTAAGTCGCGACACAACGGAAACAACTTGAAGTGCCATTTCTGAGCGGTTGGCCAGTCACCGCGATCATAAGCGGCCAATAAGTTGAGCATATCCTTCGGTGCGATGTTGCCCACGACCGACACCACACCTTCCCCACCCACGGACAACAAGGGCAACGTCAAACTGTCGTCGCCACTGAGAACGGTCAGTCTGGTGGTCGCCAGAATTTGCGATGCCTGATCCAACGACCCGGTAGCTTCCTTGACCATTGCAATATTGGGAAGTTCATCCAACCGGGCAAAGGTTTCCGGTTCGATATTCTTGGCCGTCCGTCCGGGAATGTTGTAAACACAAATCGGCAATCCGACATCTTCGGCCAGCGCCCGATAGTGTTGATAAAAGCCCTCTTGAGTCGGTTTGTTGTAATAGGGCGACACAACCAACGCCGCATCGGCCCCTTGTTTGGCTGCCCAGCGGGTCAAGCGCAAAGCTTCGCGAGTGCTGTTGGATCCGGTTCCGGGCATCACTTTAATGCGCCCCGCCGCATATTGAATCACTTCCGCGATCACCCGCTCGTGTTCGTCATGGCTCAGCGTCGGAGACTCGCCCGTCGTCCCAACCGGGCACAGGCAATGGGTCCCGGCTTCAATCTGAAAGTCAACTTGCCGTTTCAACGTCCCGAAGTCGATTTCGCCACCCTTGAACGGTGTCACAATCGCCACAGACAACCCCGAAAACTCAGATCCTTTACGCGTCATGATTCCAACT
>DAOLCX010000053.1:0-8700 GCA_035327685.1 Pirellulaceae bacterium
CAAACCGGCCACACCTCCCACGAATCCGGCCGGTACGGCTAACAAGATTTGGCAGACCAGGCTGGTCGATTGAAAGTTCGCATACAACACGACGATAATCCCCACCAACGCCAACGCGCCAAACAAGAACATACTGCGGGCTGCCGACTGTTGGGCCTGGTAGTGGCCTCCGATTTCTGTGGTGTAACCGACAGGCAAGGCGATGTCTTGCAACTCCCGGCGGATTTCACCAACCAATGACGACAAATCGCGACCGAGAGTGTTCGAACGAACCGAAATCAAACGCTGAGTGTTCTCGCGCTTGATGGAACTTGGGCCCAACGATGTTTCAATGTGGGCCAGTTCACTTAATGGCAATCGCGGTCCGTGAGGGACTTCAATCGCCAAGCGGTCCAAGCGGTCCACATCCGACCGCCACGGCTCGTCAAAACGCAGTACCAGGTCGATCGTCTGCTGGTCAATCAGGACTTGTGATACCACGACACCTTTGAGCGCGGTTTCGAGCAACCGGTTTACTTGATCCGTCGTCACGCCGTATTGCTGGTATTTTTCTGGACGCCGCACAATGCGCAATTGTGGAATCAACTGTTGCTGGTCAATCAGTGGCGTTGTCAGCCCATCGATTTGGTTCATGCGGTTTCGAATCTCTTCAGCAGTCCGCCGCAAAGTACTCAGATCTGGACCGAACACTTTGACCGCGATATCCGCGTTGACTCCCGCCAACATGTGGCCAATCAAGTGTTCAATCGGCTGTTCGACTTCGATCTCTACGCCGACCAAGTCCTGCAATTGCTCGAAGAGCAGGTCCTCCAGTTGCTGCTTCTTGATCCCGCTGTCCAGATGCAGTGCCAATGTGTATTCCGTCACGTTGACGCCCATCACGTGTTCATCTTCTTCAGCGCGGCCGTTTTTACAGGTGAACCAGGCGATGGGCCCCGTCGGGTTGGTTTCGGATCGAAGCAACTTGGCCAATCGTTCATCGGCCAGTCGGCTAACCTGTCGAGAGCTCTCGAGTGAGGCGCCGACAGGCAAAAACAGATTGACCTGGCTGGCTCCCTCATCAAAAGGGGGCAAGAAGTTCATCCCCATCCGCGACACCGCAATGATGCTTACCAACAGCAACGCGCTCAGCGTTGAAATCGCGGCGACAAAACCACTGCCTTTCAGGCTCCATTGTACAACTGGTGTCACCAGGCTTTTTAAGTAACGCACGATCCACGATTCCGGGCGCTGTTTGGAACCAACCGGCGGAGGCAACATGTAATAGGCTAAGGCGGGGGTGATGGTCAATGAAACGACCGTCGAAGCCAAAATCGAAACAACGTAAGCGGTGGCTAGCGGCGCAAACAATCGGCCTTCAATCCCCGACAGAAAAAAGAGTGGAACAAATACCAGAATCACAATAACGGTGCTGCTGAAAATCGCATGCCGGACTTCCACCGTCGCATCCGAAACCACGCGGATGGCACTGCGTGGCGATTCCGCTTGGGCGTTTTCTTTCAGGCGGCGGACGACTATCTCGACTCCCACAATGGCGTCGTCCACCAACTCGCCTAATGCGATCGCGATGCCACCCAGTGTCATCACATTGATGGTCAGCCCGTACCATTTGAAAACCAAGAATGTCGCCAGCAACGATAGAGGAATGGCAGTTAACGTTATCAACGTGGCGCGGATGTTTAGCAGAAATATGACAAGGACGATGACCACCAGCAAAGCGCCATCGCGAATCGCTTCGACCACATTGTTCACGCTGAAGTCAATAAACTGTCGCTGCTCGTAGGTCATCTCCAGCGCAATATCGGCGGGCAACCGGGGCCGCAAGTCGTCCAAGGCCTCTCTGATATGCTGCGTAATCGCTCGCGTGTCAATGCCAGGTTGCTTCTGAACTGTCAGTACGACAGCGTCCCGGCCGTTGATGGACGCATCGCCCCGTTTTGGCTGCGGACCAGCAATGACTCGGGAGATGTCTCCCACCAAAACCGACCGGGTTGCCTGGCGTTTGACTACCAGTTGCTCGATCTCAGACAAACTTTCAATCCGCCCGATACCGCGGATTAGTAGTTCTCGTCCGCCGTCATCGATATAACCACCGGAAACGTTCAGATTGCCAGCCTGCAAGGCTTGTCGAACTTCTTCCATCGAGACATCGAATTGGTGGAGTTGGTGAGGATCGATCAAGACCTGAAACTGCCGGCGCTCGCCTCCCATGACGATCACCTGTGCAACCCCTGGAACCTGCAACAGCTTGCGGCGGACCGTCCAATCGGCCAGGGTACGGACGTCCATTGGTGATGTTTCCTCGGATTCACTCCACATGCCGATCATGGCAATTTGACCCAAGAGGGTGGTGATGGGAGCTAGCTTGGATTCGTAGGGCGTCCGTACATTGGCGATCCGCTCCTGCACAATCTGCCGCGCACGATAAATGTCTGCCGACCAACCGAATTCGATGTTGACGACCGACAGGCCGATTTCGGAGACACTGCGAATCGTTTCCACCCCTGGGGCTCCACTGAGCGTCATTTCCAGCGGCAGCGTGACCAGCATTTCGACTTCTTCGGGGGACGCTCCGGGGCATTCGGTAATCACTGCCACACGTGGCCGTGAGATATCGGGAAACACGTCGATGGGCAGTCGAGCAGCGACCATCCATCCATACACCATGACTGCAAGCGCCAGGGCCAATGCAAAAAGTCGATGGTTTAAGGCCAAATGAATCAACCCGTTCAACATCGCGTCACGCTCCCTGTCGATCGACAATCCGAAATCGCCACCTGCGCGGCAGTCCGCGGTTGGGGTACCCGCATCAAATCGTGGTGCGAATATCGAGTCTCAATGTTCATGACTGTGACCTATCGCTCCCGATTGTTGAGCTTGCCAGGCGAAGAGCAACTGAGTTGCACCACTGATGGCGATGAGGGCGCCTGGCGCCAGTTCCCCGGTTGGCTCAATTACCACGGATTGTCTGTCCAAATGCAGCACGTGGACTTCCACTGGCGTGAACTCGTCCAAGTGGACGTGTCCGGATCCAGCCGAGTCGTGGTCATGGTCATGCACTTGCCATCGAAACACCACATGCCGAATCCCATCGATGGCCACAGCATCGCGAGGTACAACGATTTGTTGTTGGAAACTCCGATGGGGAATATGAACGTGCGCTCGCTGCCCCGGTTTCCACCGCCCTCCTGATTCGCTTAACAGGAAAGCACGGCCATCATCTGCACGGGGGTGTTCATTGCGGAAATAGACATAAAAGGGAAACGAATTCGTGGCTTCGTCCGCGTGGCTGCCGATGAAAGCGATCCGTTGATCGTAGATATGCGCCTGTCGAGCGTCGGGGCCGATCGAGAGGTTGATAGGTGTCCCAGTTCGCAGCAGCTCACGGAGAATGGGCAAGTCCTTTTCAAACGCATGGCCTTCAATGGCCAGCACGTCATGATACGACAGCAAACATAGGTCGTCCCCGACGGCCAGCATCTGACCCGGTTTGGCAAGGACTTCTTCCACCAGATAGCGTTCGTTCCCGTCGGGCAGAAACTCGTCGGCATTCAACAATGGAGGCAGCAGCCCCGCGGGAACGGACACGGTGACTTGGCGGATCAATTGCCGCGACTCAATGATCTGTTCCACTTGCGATGCGTTCAGTCCGCGCATCAGTAATTCTTGCCGCGATCGAGACACTCGAGCTTCATATCGCTGTCGTTCGTATTCCAACTCGATCAATCTTCGGCCAGCGACTCCCCCCGATGCCAGCAATGGCTCCAGCCGCTGGTATTCGGCTCGGGCAATTTCAGCATGAATGACCGCATCCAACAATTGTGATTGTGCGGCAATCAATTCTTCTCCCGTCAATTCCAATTGGCACAACGGATCGCCAGGCCGAATCGTGGAACCTTTGATGGCATAGACGTTGAGGACCACACCGGAAAACCGATTCGAAATGCGCATCCCTTGTGTGCCCGGCAGTTCTTGCACAAACGCATGGATCTCGAAATGAGCCTGATAATTGCTCAGTGTTGCGGGCGCGATCTGGATTCCCAGGCTTTTTCTGACGGTGGGAGAAATGACCACGTGTTCATGATCGTCATGCTCGTCGGATTGGGCCAAGCCAATCGACTCACTATTCCGCCAGGGTTGAACGATCATCTCGCGGAGCGCATGGTATGGAACTGATAGTCCGACCAGAAGCCCGACGATGCCGACCAAAGGCAGCCACCACCACAGAGTAAGACGCGATGTATTGCGTGAAGACATTTGCAATCAATGAGGCGTTATTGGGTTTTATGTACACAAACATCCGGTATGGCTTGACAGCCCAAAACAGGATGCCTCTGGGGCTTTGGCCTGGGCAAGCTGCTTGGCAAGCCTGTGACAAGAACAGTCAAGAGAGATTGTTTAGATCAGATAAACGCCCAGTTGAGCGCGCACTGGTGGCGCTCTATTAACCTGAAGATCTTCAGCATCCGCGGCATGCGTCTGTCGGCTCGCGCGATCGGCGTCACACAGTGATGTGTTGAAAAGACAACCCTGGGAAAGCGTTGCGCAATCTTGCGCCGAAGTGCCATCCACGCTAAACCGAAAGCGTGGATTCACGAACGGCCGCTTCCCGGCACATTTACAATCGGATTCTTCAATTGCTTCGCCGCCAGGTTCCTCCTGCGTGATGGCGTTGAACAATTGGTTGCTGGTTGAAGTGCAAATCCGCGAAGGCACGTCATGCCCGAACGACGAATCAGAATCGAACCAAGCCGCTTTGACTTTGTTCGCAAACCAAGAATGCATTGCAGAGCCGGTTTTGCACCAAAGGTTCTCTTCCCAACATCCACACGGACCGATGCCGGCCTGGAACAACAGTAAAGCGCAGCACGCGCCGACCAGCCATTTCCGCGTTGTTACAGGTGTTCGGAACATTGAATTTTTGACAAGGAAGGGCATCATCAAGTTGTTGGCCAACCTATCGATGAGAACATCTTTTGAAGTCTACGAGCAATACAAAACACACCCTCTAACTATTCTATTTACTTTCTCGCGATTGTCCAAGTCAATTATGAGCCTGTCCCAAATACGGGGCTCCCACGTTGGCCAAGGGTTTACTCGCATGTGCTTCGGGCTTGTATTCCAGGCTCTGGGATTGGCACCAAGCAGTCGGGACACAATGGGTCCGGAAATGTAAATTTTGGCAGGGCGCTCCCTAACGACGACCGCCAAGCAGGGACAATCAGACGATCATCATACGACTCGTCACCAGGCCGCTAATCGTCCAACGTGAGAATGTTCTTGTAGAGATATTGACCGCCGCTTTCCAGAGCAAACCTTTCCAATGATCGATCGACCATTCGCCGCTGGCCGACGCCGAACTCGATGAGGTTAATCACGGCACCGGAGCGATTGCGGTTGGTCAGGTCGGCCATTTCTGCGGGTGACAAACCTCCCTCGGCATCAGTCAACATGAAAATGACATCGGGCGAGGTGGACAGCGCAAGCTTCAGGGCTTTGAGATGGTCCGTCCCCCCCGTGGCGCGCACGCCTTGAATGTATTGTTCGGCCGCGCGACGATTCTCATCGTTGGCAAAGAACAGCCGCGGGGATCCGCCGTCCCCACCGAACAACTGTGGCTCGTGGTTGTAGAAAATGACCTGGAACTGGCTGGTATCAGCCAGCGACTGCAGGCAGGCCAACAATTGCTGTTTTGCGGCCCGCAGGGGTTTGTTGTTGTAGTCGCTCATGCTGGCTGAGCGATCGAAGACATAGACGAATCTCGAACCAGTGCCTGGCACTCCGAAAATCTGCGTGGTCACTTTGCCACCAATTTGGCGATTCGATTGCTGCGGTTCGCGCAAAGCATCGGCGCTAGGGAGGCTGGCAGTCGGGTCCGCTCCTGCCGCTGAAACTTGCGCAGCACTCAGATCCATACCTGGCAAATCTGGTGGGCGTTCGGATGCCGAGGGGAGGGGAGGAGGCGACTGTTCGGATTCCCAATTCGATACCGATTCGTCAGAGAAATCCCCTTCCGAAAGGTACTCTGTCACATCGGTTTCAGCCTGGACTAACACAATGCCGCCAGAACGATCAGCGCGATCGCTGGCCCCGCGCGGAGTCCAATGGAAAAGAATTGCCAGAGCACAAAATACCAGAGTATGCAGCAAACAGGACATCAGCCAGGCAGGAATATGCCGTCGAGGCGAATCATCCCACCCGGCCAGCAGGGGTTCTAACCGATGCTCGGCTTGCAGATCCATACGGTCAATCACTGTCTTGGTTTGGTGGCCTATGAACTGAGCGACAGTGTCCAGCTCATCTTCAACCGCCAGGTTCACCACATTCTATGAAATACTTGCAGTTAAGGCCAACTGTGGCAGGTTGGGGACCAAACGTGTCTCGGCCTATTCCAACAATCTCTTTATCGAGCGAAACAGCGTGGTAATACGCAACTTTTCGCGAGTTTCAAAATTAGGGTTATTGTTTTGACAAGGGTTTTAGACATGTTGAATCATTCGCCGCTCCCTCAACTTTCAGCAGCCAAACCGCGCGTCGGCTTGCAGAGCTTGGAAGACCTGGTTCGTTCCCTGATCGTACAGTATCAGTTTCAAGCGCAGGTGCGAGCCCAATTACAATGCGATCCCTATAGTCGAGCGTCTGCGCCTGTGCCGCCGGCGATCTCGGTACCCGCACAGCAACGACACTTCGATTGGTATTCGCCAAGCGCCTAAGCAAATCGCCAATGGCCGAATGGCGGGCGCTTCAGCCGGACTCAATTGACTTGACAAAATCCTAGGTGCTCAAGGCGGCCCTGGACCGTGGCAGAAGGGAATTCCTGCTTCAATCGCTCCCGCCTGGCCGCCCACCGCCCCATTTCTCCAATCGACCCGAGTTGGCCGTTAGAAAAGTGGTCTGCAGATGGCAAACATTGCGAACTGATAGCTCAACGAGTGTGGATTGACACCGCACCAACTTTTCCTTTATGAAAGGAGTTCTGGACAGCACTACAACGTATTTTCATATTGCCAGGCGCAGAATTCGATATGACCCAGACGACTCCTACAGGTACGCCGGCTCCCTTTGCCAAAGCCGACATTCAAATCTGCACATTCCTCAAGTCGTTGAAGTTTGAGCCCCAGGTGATTTACGATCTTGGGGCCTCCAACGGCGCGTGGACACGAGCCATGTTGCCGGTGTTTCCCCAAGCTCATTTCGAATTGTTCGAACCGCAAGCTCACCGCAATTCCGATTACGACCAGTATTTGCTGCCACTTGTAGACAGGCATGCAAACCTGAGATTGCATACCAACCTGGTTTCCAATGTGGATGCATCGTTACAGCTGCGTATCGTGGGACGATCCGGTGTCGGTTCCAGTCTGTTGGGCACTTCCGCGAACGACCATTCGATTGAAGTGCCGAGCCGAACTCTGGACAGTATGATCCAGGCCAGAGAGATCGCGCCCCCGGATATCATCAAGATGGATATTCAGGGGGCGGAGTTATTGGCCCTCCAAGGGGCGGCCAAGCGCGCTTTACCCCATGCGTCAATACTGGCGCTGGAGCTGTGGATGATTCGAGGTTATGGCTCACAGACACCATTGTTGACCGAAGTCATGGAATTTCTGACAGCCCACGATTACTTTCCGTTCGACTTTGGCGATTGCTATCGGGATGAAGGGTTATTGGTGGCACAGGACGTGTGGTTTTGCCGACTGGGCACAAAGCTGGCAGATCAGTTGTGGAAGGGGAAGTTAACCCGCCAAGCCACTCCCTTTGAGGCTCAAGTCTGATATCTTGAGTCGTGTTGCGTGAGACGTATTCAATTTGCGCGGTATGCAAATTCCGTTGACGACACCAAGTCGGCCCGAATCAACTTCACAAGCATGGTTCAGCGAAGCGAGGTTCCTCGATCATGGATGCCCAGCCGTGTCGGATAGGATTCCAAGTCGGTCAGGATTCGCTGGAACTCACGCTGTTCTCGGAGGGCCGACCAGTCACTGTTTTCTCGCAACAACTTGGCGTTGGACCAGTCATCGTCGATGGCTGTGTGCAAATGCTCGAACGCCGCAGCCTGACATCGCTCGACTTGCAAGGAATCCGCAGTGAGGGCAGTGGTGAAAGCGTCGGTTGATGCGATGTACGGATAAGTCGCTGAGTAGGAAACCCCAACTTTGCGAACGGTAACCCGAATCGTAACCGTTCACGAAATGTAAGGTGCGTGGAGCAAGTCGATCGACAATACGCGTTAGCTTGGACCATTGGATCTGCGACACTCACAGGGTTTCGATCTACATCAAGACGACTTGCGGAACGCAACAGAACCGAGCTTGGCCATCAATACCGTGAACGGTTGCCTCCTTTCTTATTTCAGCCGTGTGAGAAATCCGGGTTAGTGGATCTGACTTTTTCGATTGGAACCCAGGGAGCGCCGAGGAACCCCCCCGGACTAAATCCGTTGAGAGAATTGCCATGACTCGCATGCGGAATCGGGTAGCCGCCAACCACGAAGCCGGTTACGAGTATTCTAATCCCCATTCGCTCGCCCAATCCGACGTTTTTTGTCGAAGCCATTTTTCCACGTCAAAACCCAATGACCGAAGTTAGGGTTGGTAGGCCACGACCGGGTTGCGTAACGTCCCGATGCGCTCGATGGTAACTTCCAGTTGATCGCCCGGTTTAAGGAACAAAGGAGGCGTGCGGCCGGCACCGACACCCGCC
>DAOLCX010000054.1:0-8656 GCA_035327685.1 Pirellulaceae bacterium
GACGATCAATCCGCGTTGACCAAACCCGACCGGACACATCATGTCCACGACGCGCGTGGACATCTCCCGCGGATCATGCTCCATAATAATGCGTTGTTCGGGGTGCAAGGGAGTCAAGTCGTCAAAGTGTTTCCCCTTCACGTACTCTTCGGGGTCCTTGCCACTGACCAGTTCTACGCGCAGCAAAGCCGCATACTTCTCGCCTTCCTTCGGTGGCCGGATCATACCGCCAACTTCACATCCCGTGCGCAAGCTGAATCGCCGAATTTGACTGGGAGATACGTAGATGTCAGCCGGGCAACTCAGATAATGATGCTCGGCACTCCGCAAGAATCCAAAACCATCTGGCAATACTTGCAACGTCCCCTCTCCCCACTCCATGTCTTGAGACTCCACCCGCTGCTTGGCAATTGCATGCAGAATGTCGGTCGTGGACATCGTATCATTGACGTCAATCCCTTCCTTTTTGGCAGCCTTCCGCAGTTTGTCTTCCGGAAGTGCTCGCAATTCGCCAATCGGAGGCAATCCCGACTCGGCTTGGCGCTTCAATGCCGTTTGGATCTTGACCGTATCATCGTCCGCCATTGAGACGGTGCGATTGAGCTCGAATGAGTCAAACTCTTCGTGCTCACTCTCCGACGATGACAACTCGCGACTGTCCGTTTCGGCAACGGATTCCGGGACGGATTTGCGACGACGCTTTTGACCATAGTTAGACGGATATGCCATGATTAAGACCTCTACAGGAATATTGAATGTGATTGATTGTACGATTGCTCGTAACGTAGATTTCTTTGACTGAAATTCAGGCGGCAAGTCAACCTGACCGCACATTCACGCAAATAGGTTCTCAGGTTCTCAATGTCATTCCAGATACGCAACTTGTCAATGACGGACAAGCGTGGTAGTGTTGGATCTCTGCCGTGTTGACGCTCTATTTTATACATGGTTCAACTCTGGGGGAAAGCCCCCAATGACGGAGTGGTCGTAGGGACTCACTCAAAAATCACCTCCGGTTGGTCCGCATGGTGCCGATCTCCAAGACCAAGCCGTTCCCAAATTAAATTGACCTGATCCCATGGACTTGGGGAAACTTGGCCGCCGTTAAGAATCGCCCATCGACAGGCTGATTTCGCGTCAACCAATGACGTTTGTCGCGATTCCCGAAATTCCCATTCCTCCCGATTCCAACCGCGACTCGCGACTCTTGACCATCGCGTCTCTTCATCCGCTTCAACAAAAACCAACACATCGCAAACGCGATGCCATCCCGTTCGCATCATCACTGCCGCATCCAAAACAGCCGCCACCACTCCTCGCGCTCGCAACTCATCCAACTTGTTCCGCAATCGCTTTTCGATTTCTGGATGCGTGACCGATTCCAGTTGTTGAAGCCGGTTCGCATGTTCAGTCTCCGCACCGAATACCAAATGCGCAAGCCGCTTCCGATCCACTTCCCCGGTAGCAGCAACAATCTCCATTCCGAACAGACTCTGCAGTTGGCAACGGATCGAGGGATCGTTCAAAACTTCATGACCAATCCGATCCGCATCGACAACGACCGCTCCCAGTTTTCCAAACAAAGAAGCCACATACGACTTGCCGGCGCCAACCCCGCCCACGATTCCAATCACAATCATGATGGCTCACTCAAGTTCAATTCATGAGTGTCGTTCCAATTCGGGCCCGCTTCGACCGTCACCTTCAGCGGGACTCGCAACGGCAAAGCTTCCATCATAACTTGAGCCACGAACGCGCCAAGCAACTCGATGGCACCCTGTTGGACTTCCAAGACCAACTCGTCGTGGATCTGCAACAACAACCGCGCACCCGGAAAACGAGTAGGAAGTTCCGCAGCCAGTCGAATCATTGCCAATTTGATCAAATCGGCCGCCGAACCCTGGATTACCGTATTGATCGCGATCCGCTCAGCAGGTGTTCGCGAGCGGCTGTACCCAAATTGGCGGGGATCTCGAACACCCTCCACCGCCCTTCTGCGACCCAGGATCGTGCTGACAAACCCATTCGTTGCGGCGTTCTCCAGCGTCTTCTGGATAAATCGGTCCACGGCCGGGTATCTCTCGAAATAAGCCTCGATAAACCGGGCCGCTTCATCCTTGCCGATCCCCAATTCACGCGCCAAACCATAGGGACTCTGCCCGTAGATGATGCCGAAGTTAATAGCCTTGGCCTGCCGCCGCATGTCGGCAGTCACCAGGCCGATTTCCACTCCATGGATGTCAGCAGCGACGGCAGCATGGATGTCTTCGTCTCGCTGGAATGCGTTCATCAGGACCGCGTCTTCAGAAAAGTGCGCCAACATTCGCAGTTCAATCTGCGAATAGTCCGCTGTGATCAACAAGTGTTCCGAATCGCACGCCACAAAGGCCTGGCGAATCCTGCGTCCTTCCTCGGTACGGATCGGAATGTTCTGCAAGTTGGGATCTTTTGACGACAGCCGGCCGGTCCGCGCGACGTCTTGCATAAACGACGTGTGAATTCGCCCAGTCTGAGGATGGATTAAGTTGACCAATACATCGGCATACGTATTCTTCAGCTTGGCCAACTGACGGTATTCAATGACGCAACGGGGAAGTGGATGTTCAGCGGACAATACTTCCAATACTTCAATATCTGTGCTGTGTCCGGCTTTCGTTTTCTTGACAGACCGCAAGCCCAATTTCTCGAACATGATGCGCGCCAATTGGGTAGGAGAGTCCACGTTAAATGGTTCACCAGCCAGGTCCACGATCTGGTGTTCCAACACGGACAATCGTTCGGAAAACTCCTGGCTGATCGACGTCAAGACCTGGCGATCCACCGCGACACCGAGTGATTCCATTTCAGCCAAAACATGCACCAGCGGCATTTCAACCTCATGAAACAACCGGGATAGTCCTTGTTGTTCGAGCATCGACTCGAACATCGGCTTCAGTCGCCAGGGGATGTCGGCATCTTGAGCGGCATACGCGGCAATCGCCGCCAGGGGAACTTCATCCATTCGCCGCTGAGACTTGCCACTGCCGATAAGCTCGGAAATCTTGATCGTTTTGTGATCCAGAAACCGCAGCGCCAGATCATCGAGATTGTGGGTATGCCTTCCTGGGTTGACCAAAAAGTCAGCCACCATGGTGTCGAATAATCGACAACGTGGGACGACACCGTAGTTCCGCAGCACAACCAGATCGTATTTGATATTCTGCCCAATCAACAGACACTCGGGGTCCTGCCACAACGGCTCAAGTGCCGCTAAGACATCCCGCAACTCCAAATGGGGCTCGCCAGAGGGGACCATCAATGGGACATAAACTGCTTCGCCCGCTTGCCAACCCAAAGACAACCCCACCAATTCCGCCCAGCGCGGGCTGACATGCGTGGTTTCCGTATCAAATGAGAACATTCGCTCTGATTTCAAACGCGAAACCAACTCGTGCAAGTCGCTGAGTTGCGTGATGGTGCGGTAATTGGACTGCCAGCGGCTGTGCGATTGCCGTGGCGCCAGTTGTTTGATCTGTTCCGTGAGCCCTCGAAAGCCAAACTCCTGGCAGATTTCCACCGCCTGGTCGATGTCCATGTGAACGGGTTCGCCGGCACGCCAATCAATATCAATCGGCACGTAGGGATCGAGCGCCACCAATTGTTGACTCAATTTGGCCAAATCTCTCGATTCCTCGATGCGCTGAGCCTTTTTGCCGGGGACTTCGGAGACACGCGCCAACAGATTGTCAAGTGAACCAAATTGCTGAAGTAACTGCGTCGCGGTTTTTGGACCAATCGTAGGAATGCCAGGAACATTGTCGGTCGCATCGCCCACCATCGCTTGATAGTCGACCACCTGGTCGGGCCGAATGCCCCAATCAAATTGCAGCGCCTGAGCATCGTAAATCAGACCCTTGCGAATATTGAGCAGATTGACCCGGTCGTTAATCAACTGGCGGCAATCCTTGTCGTTGGTCACCAACAGGCATCGGCCTCCTCGTTCGACCGTCACTCGAGCAATCGTTGCCAGGATATCGTCGGCCTCATAGCCGTCCGACGTCAGAATGGGGATAGCCAGAGCAGTTAACAGCCTCTGAATCTGGGGAATCTGCCATTGCAAGTCGTCTGGCATGGGATCGCGATGGGCCTTGTAGTCTGAATAAAGCTCATTGCGAAAAGTGATTTCACTGAGGTCAAAGGCGCAAAACAAGTAGTCCGGTTTGTGCTTTTTAAGGATATCCAACACATCCCGGGTGAACCCAAAGATCGCATTGACGCTGTGTCCGGCCGGAGAGGTCATTTCTGCGATGGCGTGGTACACCTGGTAAATCAGGGAATGTGAGTCAATGACGACCACCAGCTTGCCGGTCAGTTCGGCATCGGCGTGAGGTTGAGCATCCGGCGGCAACGAATCTGAAGAGGCGCCCGGTGATCCGGCATTTTCCGAATTTCCCGTTTCTTCGGGGAACAGGTCCAGTGTTTTTTGACGTTTGTCGACCATCAGTCGGGATTTCGGGTGCAAATTGCCGTTAATAATGCTGAGTAGGCTCATTAGATTTTGGACTTTGGGCGGTGCTCCGAAAAGGCGCCAAGTCGCCTTTTTGGTGAACATTGCAAAGTCGCGGCTTTGGTCAAGTTTATCGGCTGCGTAAAATTTGACAGGTCAAGTCGGCCAATTTAGAATCGAAGGAATCGATGGAGCGAGGGACTAGGGCCTGAATTCTTGTACGTTTCACCTTGAACTTGGAGCTTCGTAAATGGCTGCTCGCGAAAGCCAAGGCTATTTAATTGCCGTAATTATTTTGATCTTGTTGACTCTGGTCCTGGCCTTGAGCTTTGTCTGGGCACTTCTCCGAGGCAACGAACATTGGGATGCGCGCACCAAAGCCGAACAAACGGTTGCGTTTCAGGAAAACCAAATAAAAGCTCAGGAAACTTTGACTGACGTCATCCTGGCCTATTTGGGAGACATGGGCGTAAGCCTGGCGGAGACCGAATCCAGTATCAACAATCTCCGACGATTGACGACCAACGTCGATGACAACCAGCGCCAGCTGATCAACGCCATTATCGACCGAGTCGATCTGGTGACTACCGAGTACCGCAAGGACATGCAATTGATGTTGACTCCGGCGACTTCGGAACAAAGCCGGGAGCCCACCTACCGCGGATTGCTGGCTGATTACCGCGCTGCATTAGGCCGCAAACATTCCGAGAACTCTCAAATGCGCACGGAGACGCAACGCATCGAGAGCGAGAAGCGGGCGGCTGTCGCCGCCTTGGAAGCCGCTGTCGCCAAACTGCAAAAAGATATTGAAGATGAACGAGCGGGCTATGCCCAAGAAAAACAACGACTTACTGAAGAACAACGGCGACTGAGCGCCAGTTTGGATGAAGCCAAACGCGATAACCAACGTGTCAATCGCGAATTCGAAAACGCTCGGCAGGATTTCCAATTGCAGCGAAATAAATTGGAAGAAACCGTGGCCAGGACGACGGATGAAAATCGAAAACTCAAGGAGAAAGTCAACGAGTACGAACGCGAAGTCTTTGATTTGCCCGATGGAAAAATTGTAGGCGTCGCCTCGAATTTGGGACGTGTCTTTTTGAATATTGGCTCGGCAGATAGCCTCCGTACCAATATGACGTTCTCGGTTTATGACCGTACAGCCACCAATTTCGAACGCGATCGCCCCAAAGCCACCATCGAAGTGGTCCGCATCACAGGCCCGCACCAATCGGAAGCTCGTATCGTCCATGAAAACCCCCGTGATCCCATCACGGTTGATGACCAGGTCTTGAACCCAGTTTGGGAACCCAACTACCGACGCCCGATCGCGTTGGCGGGTGTGTTTGATCTGGATTATGACGGCATCAATGATATCGATATCCTCCGTGCCCGCATCGAACAGAATGGAGGCCGCGTGGTCGCCTACAACGACGACCAGGGGAATATCATTGGTGAAATCGACTCCAAGACACGCTGGTTGGTGCGAGGCGACAACCCGTCCGTGGGTGGAGGCTTCGATCCGCGAATCTCCAAGGCCATTACCGACTTGACCAGACAGGCCAACGAAAACTTTGTCGAACAAATCGACACCCGCCAGTTGCTGAACTGGATGGGAACGCACGGCAAGGCCGACGTCGAGCATTTCGGCCGAGCGGACAATCCATTGATGAAGTCGGACGCGAATCAGTTCCGTCGTCCCGGTTCATCGCGCAACGACCGGTAACGTTTTCGTCGTCGCCATTCAAAATTTGAATACGACCGCCGAGAAATTGCGAGAAGCGGCATTTTTCGGATGTCGGCTGCGCGGCTCCACCGTTCTACACTATACTTAAACTAGGTCAAACGCATTCTGCGTTTTTGGTAACGGTTTAAGGTATGAGCTCAGTAGGAGGGGCCACATGTCACGCGCATCCGCACGATCAGCGAAGTCGAAGAAGATTCACGTCCCGTCGTTGTTTTGCCCGCCAGACGTCGCTGATCCGTTTGATACCGTATCCTGGGAATCCCGGACTGCCGCCATCAAAGACGACAACGGAGCAGTACTGTTCGAACAAACACAATGTGAGATTCCTTCGAGCTGGAGTCAATTGGCGACCAACGTCGTCGTCAGCAAGTATTTTTATGGCGAACACGGAACTCCTTCACGCGAGCGGAGCGTGCGGCAGTTGATCCACCGAGTCGCTCGGACCATTGCCGATTGGGGCATCGAAGACGGTTATTTTGCTTCCTCCGAAGATGGTCAACAGTTTTATCGTGAACTGAGTTGGTTGTGCCTGCACCAATACGGCTCGTTCAATTCCCCCGTCTGGTTTAATGCCGGGTTGTTTCCACAATACGGGTTGGTGGGCGATCCTTCAAATTGGCATTGGAATAATGAAACTGCCCAAGTCGAATTGACGGAGAACCCCTACGAGTTCCCGCAATGTTCCGCTTGCTTTATTCAAAGCGTGGACGACAACATGGAGTCGATCATGCGGCTGGCTGCCAGCGAAGCCATGCTGTTCAAATACGGTTCGGGAACGGGGACCGATTTATCCACGATTCGATCTCAGCGCGAAAAACTGGCGGGTGGAGGCCGGCCCTCGGGACCACTTTCATTCATGCGCGTTTACGATCAGATCGCCCATGTGGTGAAGTCCGGTGGCAAGACCCGCCGCGCTGCCAAAATGCAATCGCTTAAGGTCTGGCACCCCGACATCATGGAGTTTATTGAATGCAAACACAAAGAAGAACAGAAGGCTCGGGTCTTGATCGATAAAGGAGGCTACGAAGCCAACTTTAACGGCGAGGCTTACAGCTCGATCATGTTCCAAAACGCTAACCTGTCAGTCCGCGTTTCCGATGAATTCATGGACGCCGTTCAGCGCGAGGGCGAGTGGACGACGCACTGGGTGACCGACGCCGGCCAGCCGGGCCCGACTTACAAAGCGCGAGCGGTGATGCAGCGCATGGCCGAATGCGCCTGGCATTGCGGTGACCCCGGAATTCAATACGACACCACGATCAATCGTTGGAATCCATGTTCGAACTCGGGGCCGATCAATGCCAGCAATCCGTGCAGCGAGTATATGTTTCTGGACAATACGGCCTGCAATTTGGCGAGCATCAACTTGATGAAGTGTCGGCAGCCGGATGGGCAATTCGATGTGGAGCGATTTGTGGCGGCTTGCCGCGTGTTCTTCATCGCCCAGGAAATCCTGGTGGATCGGGCCAGTTATCCCACACAGCCGATTGCCTACAATAGTCATTGCTTCCGTCCCTTGGGGTTGGGTTACTCCAATTTGGGTAGCCTGCTCATGTCACATGGATTGCCCTATGATTCCCCGGCGGCAAGGGGTTGGTGTGGAGCCGTGACGGCTTTGCTGACCGCTGCCGCCTACCGCACCAGTGCTGAATTGGCGCGTGCCAAGGGGGCTTTTGCCGAATTCGAACGGAATCGAGAACCGATGCTGAAAGTCATGGAAATGCATCGAGACGCGGCTCGCAAGATCGATCCTGCCGGCCCCGATTTCCTCCGCGCGGCTGCCCAGGAATTGTGGGACGACGTGATTCGCATGGGCCGCGAATACGGCTTTCGCAACGCCCAAGCGACCGTACTCGCTCCCACCGGCACGATCAGCTTCATGATGGATTGCGACACGACCGGGATCGAACCGGATATCGCGCTGGTGAAATACAAACACCTGGCCGGCGGTGGCCTGATGAAAATTGTCAACCAGACGGTACGGTTGGCATTGGCCACTCTGGGCTATAGCGAAGCAGCCATCGAGCGGATCATCCAGCACATTGACGCAACTGACACCATTGAAGGTGCGGCCGATTTGCGACCCGATCACTTGCCGGTTTTCGATTGTGCATTCCGGCCGGTTAAGGGTGTCCGCAGTATTGATTGGCGCGCTCACGTCACCATGATGGCCGCGGCACAACCCTTTATCTCAGGTGCGATTTCCAAAACCGTCAACATGCCCTCGCAGGTCACTCCAGATGACATCCTGGCCGCCTACGTGTGGGGTTGGGAGTTGGGGTTGAAAGCCCTGGCAATCTACCGAGATGGTTCAAAACAGAGTCAGCCTTTGGCGACGTCAGCGGACAGCGAACAGCGCGGCAAAACGCTGGCGCGACCGCGCCGCGAACGCTTGCCAGATACGCGCCGGTCGCTGACCCACA